>JAHDGC010000535.1 GCA_020627865.1 Saprospiraceae bacterium
AAGACAGCCAGAATTTCCGGGGCCACCTGTTAGTCTTATAGAAACACCATGTCCATATTCGTGGCAGATAATACCATTATCCAAGTCTCCATCTCTATTGGGAGTTCCTGTCCAAAGATACATCTGCATTTTGCCATTGCCACCATCTGGCGGAGTAGCAAAATTGGCATTATTGGTTCCGCCTCCGTCTTGACAATCCGCAATGACATAGTCTCCTCCCATTCCACCATTACCATAATTATTCTCCTGAAAGTTCCCGCTAACCTCATCAAAACCATATTGGTAAAAAACATCATGCATAATGTTGTTCCAGTAGAAAAGATTGGTCGTAGCGGCATCAAGATAAGTTTGTGGTGCCTGTGTCAAATCAATAGGGAAATCGAAATCAAGGTTTGCGCCACCATCTGGGGAGGCACCTGTGCCGTCTTGACCATCAAGATCCTCCCAAGCTACAACATTATTTCCACGTGTGATGGTGTACTCTGCTCCGGCAGTACCATCCGTGTCATGCCAGCCAAATGGGGAGGCCGTGGCATCCGCAGGATTCTGTACCAATGCTCGATTGCCATGATTAGGACTTTCAATACCTAATGGATAAACATTGTACGAATCGGGGTTGGTCGCATTTCTGTTATGGTGAGTAGCATGGTGATGGGAATGATTAGTATGATTGCAAGTATTTGCATGCTGATTGTTATCGGAACAAGCCCCTCCGCCAAAATCACAGCTGATTGTCCAGTTGTTTTTATGAAGAATTTCTCCGGTTTCGGCATCTACTCGGATACTCCACCAATCAGGGCTTTTGGTATCTCGGATAGACAAATCCCAAGCAAGGTGAATGGTACCATCAGCTATGGGTTGGAAAATTAATTTTACAGGAATATCCTCCGAAGAAACTGCTGTGTTCTTCAGCAATACCGCCTGTCTAGATCCTGCACGTTGCTCAAGGGTTTCAAACACTGTATTGTATTGGTATTGCATCTGCTTTGCCGCAGCGATTACAGCTTCAGTTGGATTTAGCTTCGGGTGTATAGTGTTAATTCTGTAGGCAACCTTTCCTTCAAATTGATTATTAAAGCTGATGACTGTTTCGTTTGTGTCGAGATGCACACCTGAGTGAGCACCATGAATTGGAATGTCGGCATAAGTTTGTTGAAAGTAAAAGTGGCTTACTTGGCTTGTGGCGCTAACGTGGTGATCTGTCAAAATAAATGACTCTGTATCTTGTGGACTCAGTTTCTGTGTTTTTGTAGAATTTTTAATGAGTAGTTCTGCTTTGTCTAATAATTTTTGTGCATGGGCATCTGTAGGATTTAAAAGAATGCATAACAGTAAAATCAGTGAAGTTTTAGTCAGTG
Source organism: Saprospiraceae bacterium (assembly GCA_020627865.1). Classification (GTDB taxonomy): domain Bacteria; phylum Bacteroidota; class Bacteroidia; order Chitinophagales; family Saprospiraceae; genus JAHDGC01. Next base: position 1,359 of record JAHDGC010000535.1, read on the forward strand.
CATAAGTAAGTTGTAGGGCTTTTTTTTTGGTCATAATAAATTTTGTGGTTTAATAAAATGAATTTATATTATGGTTATATAATTAAATATTATTCAAAAGTAACATTTTTATTCAGTTTGAATGTATTGATTTAATTTTTTAACTGTATGTTCGTATGCAAAACTTAAATTTTGATTCTACGATAATATCTTTATCTTCGTGACGAAAAAAACAAAAAATGTTATTACAAATTACAACAACATACCAACCCGCGACTGATCTTGGTTATTTGTTGCACAAGCATCCTGATAAAATTCAGGAGGTGTCTTTGTCACATGGCATCGCGCATATTTTTTATCCGGAAGCAACGCCTGAAAAAACAAGTATTTGTTTGCTGTTAGATATTAATCCTATAGCCTTAGTTAAGGGTGTGCGTAATCTGGCAGGGAAGGGCTTCTCTCTAGGGCACTATGTGAATGATCGACCATATGTCGCGTCTTCTTTTATGAGCGTAGCCATTGCTAAGTCGTTTGCCACAGCATTAAATGGAAAGTGTTCTGGAAAACCAGAACTCGTAGATGTTGCATTGCCCTTTGAAGTGAAGATTACAGTGGTGTCTGCTCCTAAGGGAGGTGCCTTATTGGTTCGGAAACTATTTGAGCCTTTAGGCTATGAAGTGACTTTGGAACAACATATCCTTGATGAAAAATTTTCGGAGTGGGGAGAAAGTAACTACTTTACCGTTTCACTTAAAAACAACATTAAAACCAAGGATTTGCTCGTGCATCTTTATGTACTACTGCCTGTATTGGATAATGATAAACATTATTTTATTGGCCAAAGCGAGATTGATAAACTGATGAAAAAAGGAAAGGGTTGGCTGGAACATCACCCGGAGAAAGAACAGATTACTCGGCGCTATCTTTTAAATTTAAAGTCGCTTTCGCGTAATGCCCTTGAACGTTTGTTGGATGAGGAAGAAGGAGTAGTAGAAGAAAGTGCCGAAGTCAAAATTAAAAAAGAGACCTTGCATTCAAAGCGGCTAAAATTGGTTTGTGAAAAACTGAAAGAAAGTGGTGCATCAAGGGTGTTGGATTTGGGTTGTGGGGAAGGAAAATTGTTGAAAATGCTTTTGAAAGAAAAACAGTTTACCGAGATTGTCGGGATGGATATTTCTTATTCAGAGTTGACCAAGGCTAAGGATAAATTGTATTGGGATGATATGGCGCCGAGGCAAAAAGCAAGAATCAAACTTTTTCAAGGTGCCTTGACTTATCGGGATAAACGATTAGATGGTTATGATGCTGCTGCTCTCGTTGAGGTTATTGAACATTTGGATGAAAACCGCTTGGCTGCATTAGAGCGTGTTGTTTTTGAGTTTTCAAAACCGAGCACCGTTGTGGTTACGACACCGAACAAGGAGTACAATGTTGTTTTTGAAAACATGTCCGAAGAAGCCATGCGCCATGATGACCACCGATTTGAATGGACGAGGGCAGAGTTCCAAGATTGGGCAGAAGGACTATCGGAAAAATATAATTATAAAGTGAAGTTTTTCTCTATCGGAGAGGAAGACGAAAAATACGGGGCACCTTCTCAAATGGGTGTTTTTACTTATGGAGATTAAAGTGCCAGAATTATCGCTTGTTTTACTAATCGGGACGTCAGGTTCTGGGAAAAGCAGTTTTGCCAAAAAGCAGTTTTTACCATATGAAACGGTTTCTTCTGATACATGCAGGGGAATGGTGACGAATGATGAAAATAAGCTGGATGCAAATGAAGATACTTTTGAATTGTTGGAATTCCTTGTCGCTAAAAGATTGAAACGAGGGTTACTGACCGTTATAGATGCCACAAATGTTCAGCCGCAATCAAGACAGAAACTGGTTCGCTTGGCAAGAGAATACCATGTTTTGCCTGTTGCTATTGTGCTCAATATCCCACAACGTGTTTGCGAAGATAGAAATGCAAACCGTACAGATCGGAATATGGGTAAACATGTGATCCGCAACCAAGCCTTGAGCCTGAAGAAATCATTGCGATTTTTGAAAAAAGAAGGGTTCCGCAAAATTTATGTCTTAAAATCAGAAGAGGAAGTGAATGCCGTTACGGGCATCGTGCGGGAGAAGTTGTATAATGATAAAAAAGAAGAGCATGGCCCTTTTGACATTGTCGGAGATGTGCATGGTTGTTTTGACGAATTGAAGGAACTGTTGATGAAATTGAATTATCGTGTGAATATTGTTGAGGAAAAAGAAGGTAATTTCGGTTTTGAAGTCATCCCGCCAGAAAATCGGAAAGTTATTTTCCTAGGCGATCTCGTAGATCGTGGACCAAAGTCTCCTGAGGTACTTCGTCTGGTGATGAGCATGGTCGATAAAGGAGTAGCGATTTGTGTACCGGGCAATCATGATCTAAAATTGCAAAAATGGCTCAATGGAAAACAAGTGAATACAAATCACGGTCTTCAAGAAACCATAGAGCAGTTGGAAAAGGAAAGTGAAGCATTTAAAAATAAAGTCAAAGAATTTTTATACAGCCTCATCAGTCATTATGTGGTGGATGATGGAAAACTCGTGGTCGCTCATGCTGGTTTGCGCGAAGATATGCAAGGGCGTGGCTCAGGAGCCGTTCGTGCTTTCTGTCTATATGGAGAAACGACGGGGGAGATAGATGAGTTTGGATTGCCGGTTCGTTACAATTGGGCGGCTGAATATCGAGGAAGAGCAAAAGTGATCTACGGACACACACCCGTACCAAAAGCCGTCTGGCTCAATAAGACAATCAACATTGATACGGGCTGCGTTTTTGGTGGGAAGCTTACGGCATTTCGTTATCCGGAAGAAGAGCTGGTTGAAGTTGCTGCTAAGGAAATTTATTGCGAACCTGTGCGTCCATTACAGGTTGATAACAATACAGATGCGTTGAGTCACCAACAAGCCTATGATGATCTCCTGAATATTGAGGATGTCATCGGTAAGCGCATTATCCAAACTCGTTTGCGGAATAACCTCACCATCAAAGAAGAGAATTCTATTGCAGCCTTGGAAGTGATGAGCCGCTTCGCCTTGAATCCTAAGTGGCTCATTTACCTGCCACCAACCATGTCGCCTTGCGAAACTAGTCCGTTAGATGGTTTTCTGGAACATCCACTCGAAGCGATTGATTATTATAAAAAACGAGGTATCCGGAAAGTGGTCTGTGAAGAAAAACACATGGGATCGAGAGCGGTTATTGTACTGGCAAAGGATGAGGCTGCTGCTTTGGAACGGTTCGGCATTCAAGGGGAAGGGATCGGAAAATGTTATACGAGAACCGGCCGGAATTTTTTCAAAAAGGAAGCATTGGAAAGGGAATTCCTTTCCCTAGTGAAATCTGCATTGGATAAAAGTGGCTTTTGGGAAAAGTTTAAAACGGAATGGGTTTGCCTAGATTGTGAGTTGATGCCTTGGTCTGCAAAGGCACAGGCTTTATTGCAACAACAGTATGCAGCCGTTGGTGCTGCTGCGCGGAATGCTTTGCCAGAAGTTGTGAAGGTCTTGCAGCAATTCAGGGATAGAAATGTTGGAGATGTGGCAACAGTCTTACAAAAATTCGAGTATCGAGCTAATGCAATTGGCAAATTTACAAAGGCCTATCAGCATTATTGTTGGTCGGTGGAATCTGTGGATGATTTCCGCTTGGCGCCTTTTCATATTATGGCAACGGAAGGTGCTGTGCATGCCGATAAGTCAAATGTTTGGCATATGGAAAATATCGGGGAAATTGCCGAACAGGGTAGTCCGCTTTTTTTTAAGACACCTTTCCTCGTCGTGGATACAGAGGAAGAGTCGAGCATTCAGGCTGCGGTAGATTGGTGGTTGGAGCTGACTGAAAAAGGTGGCGAGGGTATGGTGGTGAAACCTTTTGATTTTATCAGTTATGGGAATAAAGGTTTGGTGCAGCCCGCTGTAAAATGTCGGGGGAGCGAATACCTTCGTATTATTTATGGCCCAGAATATGACATGCCGGAACACTTGGAGCGTTTGAAAAAGCGGGGGCTTTCGACAAAGCGGTCGCTGGCCATGCGCGAGTTTGCCTTGGGGATTGAAGCCCTTGAGCGTTTTGTCCGTAAAGAACCCTTGCGGAGGATACACGAAAGCGTTTTTGGTGTCCTTGCATTAGAGAGTGAGGCAGTTGATCCTCGGCTGTAATTTTTTATATAAAATTTATTCTTAGTTATCAATTGTGTCGCAGGATTTTTTAATAATGAGTCCTGTAGGGACGACATGTCATTGCCAGAGATGC
>JAHDGC010000536.1 GCA_020627865.1 Saprospiraceae bacterium
AGCATAATAGATTTTAACAAAATTTATACAATAAAAATATATTTATATAACACAATTAGCAACAAATTTGATTATTTTTACGAAAAACCATATTGATATAACTATCCAAAACTTAACAAGGTTGTAAGTTACGGCACTATATTAGCCGTAAGTATTACAACTCCACCCAAATCAAAATCAAGCAAGATAATTAATTTGCTGTCTGCTGAAAGTTCGCTTATAAAATCATATTTATAAATAAGATATTATAATGCCTAAAGTTGTATTTTTCCTATTCATCGGGATGCTTTTCTTTTCTTGTTTTCGGACACCGGAAGGTCATGTCCGTCTGCATGCACCGTTTATGAAAGGAGATCTAACCTGGGTAGATTCTATTGTAGCAACCATGACCCTTGAGGAAAAAATTGGCCAGCTTATCTTATTGGAAACGGATTACGCAATGGAATGTCCAGAAGATAGCATCCAATATTGGTCGAGGGAAGGAATGATAACGGGATTGATGCCCAAAAATCTTGATGTTGCCCAGTTTTTCTACTATAAAAATATAGCGACAGATTATTCCATCCATCCCATGTTTTTTGCTGCCGATGGGAATATGTCCATGAATACACAGCTTTCCAATATTAGTCAATTCCCTACAGCCGCAACCATTTCAGCCATTAAAGGGGATAGTTGTCGATTGGCAATGGAGCAGATTTTGTTAAATCAGTATCTTTCTACGGGTATTAATCTTGTCTTTGGCCCCAAACTTTCTATAAATCAGGCAGAAGATTCGATCTATAATTACAATGCTATAGAAAACAATCCGGAAGCATTACTCTTACAGTCTGCCCAATGGATGAAGACCTTACAAGACCAGCATATTCTATCCGTTGCGGGAGATTTTAAAGACTATTACCCGCTTCCTGTTGACAGTGCCCATATCCTTGATCAGCAACTTCACCCCTACTTCAACCTTGTTCAAAATGGCCTTTCCGGTATTTTAGCGAGCGATACCCTTTTCACTTGTGATACTCTAAATCTATGGCAAACTTTTTTTCTAAAGCAATACCTTAAAGACGAACTTGAATTTGGCGGATTACTTTTTACCAAAATCACAACCAACGCAGAAATTGACGAAGCCCTCCATAGTGGCGCTGATATTTTCATCATCAATAAAGGCGTGGGGGAATTGTCTGAGTACTTGAAAAATTATATTGCTCAAGGGTTGATGTCCATGAAAGTACTGGATCAAAAAGTTGGGAAAGTATTGTTGGCAAAAAGATGGATGCGGGCACATGCAGAAGGGGAAGAAATGGCCACAAAGGCACTTAAGAATGATTTTCTGGATTTTGCAGCTTATGATCTTTATCAAAAAGCTGTGGCCATGCCTCAAAACTATAACAACATAGTCCCATTCGATGATATATACAAAAGAGATTTTCGGATTTTACATTTTGGTGAAAGAGAGTTGAGAAAATTTCAGGAATACTTCTCTAAATACTCACTATACTCTAGCGATTTGATCGTTCCGGATAGCCTTGGGAATATCCCTGAATTTTATCCGGCCGATATAAATGAGAACGCAACCGTAATTTTAACACTGGACAACATCCCATTACAACAATACAAACACGAAGCCTTCATTGCCGATGTAAATGCCTTATCGAAGAAAAATAAAGTTGTCCTAATTAATTTTGGCAGTCCCTTGAATCTTCAATTCTTTGATAAAACATTATCTATTATTCAGCTTTTTGAAAGCAATCCTATCAATGAAGCTATAGCTGCCCAACTACTCTTTGGGGGACTTACAGCAGAGGGGGAAATGCCACTAGCACTGCGCAATTTTCCATATCACCAACCATCTGCCACAACACCCATTACACGTTTAAAGTATGCCCGCCCAGAAGAGGTCGGTATTGCAGCACATAAACTGGTCGGTATAGATGCCATTGTACAATCAGCAATAGCGAAGAAAGCAATGCCAGGATGTCAGGTTTTGGTGGCGAAGTCGGGAAAAATAATTTACAACAAATCTTTTGGGTACCATACTTACCAGAAAAAGCAGTTGGTAAACAACAATCATTTGTACGATATTGCTTCTATTACCAAAATTGCGGCAACGACATTGGGAGCGATGAAACTATATGAGCAAGGAAAGATTAGGTTAAATGATCGAGTGAGGGAACACTTGGCCTGTGGTAAAAAATCCCCCCTTAGGAATGTTCGGCTCAAAAAATTATTTATCCACCAATCCGGCTTGCAGGCCAACATGCCTATTTCACAATTTGTCTTTCCCAAAAAAGGTAGGGATCCATATTGTAATGAATATTTCTGTAAAGAGAGAAAAGGGAACTATCTCATCACGGTTGCCGATTCGTTTTATATGGATTACAAATGGCTAGATGAACTCTGGAAAGATGTTTATCGGATTCGTCCGAAAAAAGCATATAAGTTTAAATATAGTGATGTCAATTTCAATTTGATTCAACGCATTATTGAGACCAAAACAGGGCAACATCTGGATCGTTATTTATACAAAAACATCTACGATCCGCTGAACTTGAGACGATGTATGTTTAACCCTTTACATAAATTTAAGAAGACCAGTATCGTGCCTACCGAAAACGATACGGACTGGAGAAAACAATTGCTCCGGGGAACTGTCCATGATGAATCTGCCGCTATCATGGGTGGTATTGGTGGCAACGCGGGCTTGTTCTCTAATGCACATGATTTGGCCATTATTTTTCAAATGCTTTTGAACAAAGGCAGCTATGGTGGGAAACAGTATTTTAAACCAGAAACGGTTCAGTTTTTCACACAATCTAAACATGGCAACCACAGGGGGCTTGGCTTTGATAAAAAAAGAAGCCGTACCAAAACTTGTTCGCCCAAAGCATCGCGTTCCACATTCGGTCATCGTGGGTTTACGGGTACTGTCGTCTGGGTTGATCCAGAGGAAGAACTCATCTTTATTTTCCTTTCTAACAGGATACACCCGAACAGCAAGAATAAAAAAATGACCAAGAAGAATGTACGGCAAAGAGTGCATACCGTTATCTATGATGCGCTTGATACGTATAAAAATGAACTGCCAGAGGTGGACTTGCCAAATGGGGTTTTAGTAAAACAGGAGACATAGAAAAAATAGCCTTTCTTTTTAATTTTTCCTTTAATTTAATATCTTTGTGACAGTCAAATTTCAACTTTTCATGGGATGCTTGGTAATTCTTGCGCTTCTCATGTTCCAGTCATTTACATGACTGCCTGCCTGATAAGTTCACGTAGACAGGGCAATGACATGTCGTTCTTACAGAACTCATGTCTAAATACTTATCATGAGGCACTTATACGATTCTAAAATTTACTTTTTTAAAAAGCTGCCGGAGAATAGATTTAGGGATCAATAGCGAAGAAAGTACGTACTAACAACTAATCACTAGTCACACCGCTTGCGGAACATATAAAGTTATCGAAAAATTATAATCATCGAACAATGCGAACACTGCTTTTACTATTCTATTTTTTTTCTGGGGTTCAACTTTTTGGACAAGCCCAATTCTTGGAAGCAATCCCCTGCATGACGACTCCCCAAAGTTATGTCAACTATGTCAACCAGTATAGTGTAAACACTACCACATGCACAGAACATATCATTCCTGTTGTCTTTCATATCATACATTTGGGTGGCCCCGAAAATGTTAGAGATGAACTTGTTCTGGAAAGGCTTGAAAAATTGAATCAAGATTTTGCCCTTGAAAATCCATTCCATTCACAAACCCCACTTGCATTTCAGAATGTTGCCGCTCCTGTTAATATTACGTTTCGGTTGGCGACAAAAGATCCTGACGGGAATTGTACTACGGGGATTAACCGAGTCTATTCTCCCCTGACTCATTTTTATATCCATGAAAACTTGGAGGATTCTCCTGCCGCACAGCAACTATCTGATTTGATCCATTGGAATCCCAAAAGTTATCTCAACATTTATATTATGGATCGGATATATAAAAAAAATGGCAACAGGGGCGATTTTCTTCATGGCCTTTCCACCTTCCCCAATGATCCCGAAGCCTTTGACGGAGTTTATCTTTCTGATAATAAGTTTCGTTTTGATAACAATTACAGCACGCTCACTCATGAAGTTGGGCATTGGTTAAACCTGTTGCACCTATGGGGAGATGGTGGTTGTTCTGGAACAGATTTCGTCGATGATACACCGCCACAGGAATGGGCATCTTATTCGACCGTTTGTAGCAACGATTTAGTGATTAGCTCTTGTAACAATGCTCCTAACGGAAATATGTTTTCCAACTTTATGGATTATGGAAATTGCAGAACGCACTTTACAGCCGGACAAGCCGAACGGATGTGTACGACTTTAACCAATGATTCTACAAAAATCACTTTAACCTCTTTAGACAATCTTATCGCAACGGGTACGGATGTAACCCCGACTTCAACATGCAGCAGCTCGCTCCATATGGACTTCTCTACAGAGGAACTTTTTATTCATAAATGCACCCCCGCAATAACCTTTAAAAATCGTACTACCGCTGGAGAAACGGCAACATACACTTGGAGTTTCCCAGAGGGCAATCCTGCCAGTTCAACGGAGCATGAAGTAACTGTTACTTATCCCGGGACAGGAACCTACGAGGCAACTTTAATGGTTTCGGAAGGGAATGAAACCAACAGCCTTACTCGAACTGTAGCGATTTACCTTTATGATGATGAAGCTAAGTATAACACCAATAACAATATAGAGACATTTGAGGGTGCCACGACCCTTGATGATGCAGGATACAGTTATACTATATTTGGGGAAAACAATTGGAGCTTGCAACCTTATGCTTACAATAGTACGAATGCAATGGGTTTATTGAATTATGGAGAACCGAGAGATAAAAGATCTTATTTTTACACCCAAAAATTTGACCTTAGTGATATCGCTTCTGGCTCCCTGAATTTTTATCTGGCTTTCGCCGGGGGATCAACTTTTGATGGTGAAATCTTGTATATCAATGCGTATGCAGATTGTCTTGGGCAAAGAGCCCCTCTTGCTGCTTTTGATGCAACAGCGTTGATTTCAACAAGTGATATGAGTGGTGCATTTTATCCGACGGAACAGCAACAATGGAAAAAATTTGAAGTTCCTTTAGCACCTTTTTATTTCACGTATGATGATATTCAATTTGAATTTATCTTTGATAATTTTGGTGCCAACAATCTCTTCATTGATGATATTTCTGTAGGACAAACGACTGCTGTAGAAACGGTGGACTTGGATGGTTCGTGGCAAGTTTATCCGAATCCTGCTGGGCATTTTGTTACCGTGACTGCTCCTGAAGGTGATTTTGTTTGGGCATGTTATGATCTTTCAGGGAAAAAGTTTATAGAATATAACATAGTGCATACAAAAAGCATAAATATTACTAGCCTTGCAAATGGGATGTATTTTTGTTCGTTGAAGAATAGGGAAACTGGGGATGTGAGCGGGTTTAAGAAGCTTGTGGTGAATAGGTAAAGGGGGTTATGGGGAATGTGAATTCCGTGAAAGTCTGAAGCAGGATTCTCTGAATTCGGTGATTTTCAGGATTAAGATTTTTATAAAAAAGAATAGAAGTAAGGAAGAGAGAAGTC
>JAHDGC010000537.1 GCA_020627865.1 Saprospiraceae bacterium
TTGCTCAATGCTTAACAATACAATTTCAAAAGTATTTATTGTTAAGTAAATTGATGGATTATAAAATATACGCGCTCTACAAAAGCTTATCTTTAACTATGCAATTGCTGTGCCAATGTATGGTTTGGAATGGTTTAGCATACCTAACACATCCCTGGCTATACTTTCTTTGTTGCTTGAGGCAGGTTAGAAGTAGGCCGGTGAAGTTCGGAAGTAAACTGACGAGGGGTTAGAATCAGGCTGGCGAAGTTTAGACGTAAGTTAACGAGGGTTCAAACTAAGTTAACGAGCTTCGGAAGTAAGTTAACGAGCTTCGGAAGTAAGTTAACGAGCGTTAGAACTAGGCCCGCGAGGTTTGGAAGTAAACCGACGAGGGTTAGAATTAGACCAGTTAGCAATAAAAATTCAGCAATGTTCTCATAAAGAAAGCTTCATCCGTTTTCTTCTTTTTAAGTTTGAATATAACAATGAAAATTCATTTGACTGCAATAAAATTGCAGTATTAGATTTTTGTAATTTATGTCAAATTATGTTGCTACTTATTATTATTTTGTTGTAAAATTATTCTTGGGTAATGGCATTATGTTTGTTGTGCTCTTCTTCGTGTGTATGAAGACTTTAATCTAAAAAATATTTGCCCCTCTTACTCTTCTCCCTTCCAATCACCTCCTCCGATTAGAATCCTCTGCTATACTAATTCTGTAAACAGCGTACCATGAAAACAATTATGACAAGAAATTGCTTTTTGCTACTCAAAGCATTTTCTATTTTGAGCTGTTGTTATTTTCTTAATATTCCGTTTGTAACAGGACAAGAAAGTACAACAGATGCATTTGCCCAACTTATCCATATCGAACATGATTGTGGTAAGGGCGGTGTTCTTGAATTTGAACTCGATGAAGCTTTAGGTCCCTTTTCTTATTATTGGCAACACGGTCCTAGAACGCCTCGTGTAGAAGGACTTGCCCCAGGAAAATACGTGTTTGTTGTAGAAAACATGTATGGATGCAAACAAGAATTTGTAGGAGAAATTTTACGGATCAGGTCATGTCGTATATCCCATACCATTTCCCAGTCTAATGGTTGTATGGTGCAACTTGAAGTAAAAGTGCATAGTGGTAGACAACTATTATCAGGAGAAAGCTTGCATATTGAATGGAGTGATGGACACCCACCCGTGTTGGAAAGAACAATAGACATAAGGAAAGGAGTTCCTCTTTGTGTCAATATTAGTGTAGGGACTCCTGAGAATTATTGCTGTGAAAAAAAGAAATGTTTCGACATACCAACTGTGCCCGATTGCAATCTTTATGATTTAGAAACGGGAGCTTGTAAAATCATCGTGAATGAATTTGGGAAAAGTGATGCTCAAAAAGGGAAATTTATCGAATTATTAACGGTGGCAGATCAGGAGAAATGCAGCTGTGATCTACGGGGTTATATACTGGATGACAACAACGGCATGCTTATTCCCGGTAACCACCGGATTCATAAAAACAACCTGAAGAGAATTGGCATAGACAAAGGTTATCTCGTTTTCCAAGAAAAGGATAGTTGGGCAAATGTCCCCAATGGTAGTCTAATTGTTATCCATGAAAACAATGGCCTGCCCAAAACTTTTCCTGGCGAAGATCCCGAAGACCAAGATGGCGATAAAGTGTACATCGTCAATGCTGCAAACGGCCTATACTTTACAGCAAAAAAAGGAAATTGGAACAGGCGGGAAAAAGTTATGGCATATGGAGGAAACCGCAATTTACCAAAATGGAATAAAATTGATCCCGATGACAATCTTGATGGGATACAAACCCGTTACCCCGATGGCCGCTTTTGTCATGGCATCAGTCATGGTGAAAACAGCTTTTCGGCACGCAACAATTTTGAACTTTGGGTCAACCGCTCAGGAGACGGTTCGAATTGTAAATTTATAGAAACAGACTATACCGACAAGGAAGCTTTTGCTTGTAACAATATAGTTGCAACACCAGGATTGCCCAACACAGCGGCCAATCAAGTCGTAATCGAAGCACTCCAAAACTGCGAATTACCTCTTGAAGTAGGTGCTCGACAAAGTCCAGTTGCCGATGTTCCATCTATAACAAATAAAAAGTTAGATACACCATTAACGGTCTTCCCCAATCCGTTTTCGGATCAGCTTACGCTGAGCTTTCAGGCACCAAAGAAAGGTCGTGTTCAGGCCACACTTTACACGCTTGATGGTACTAGGGTTTTTAGTCAAAAATGGCGTTGTGATACTGGCGAAAACCATAAGCATTTAAAGCTAGGGATTCCCATATCACCCGCTGTTTATTTGCTAGAGTTTGTTTATCCGGATGGGCGGAAGGTTTATACACAGGTTGCGCGGATGAAATAAAAGAGTTTTGTTTTCATGTAAATAATTTCCATTAAGAATAACATTAGTTATCTCATTTAACTTTACAAATCAATTATTAAAAATAGTTCTATGAATCTCTGGTTTAATCTATCTTCTTTATTGTTTGGCTTACTATTTAGCATCCATACAAATGCACAACTATCATGTGAATATGATGATCCTTTAGTTGGTTTTGAAGCAAATGGGGAATGCTGTGGACAGGAAGATTATGACATGATATGTTATGATATGCAGTTAGCAGATGATGAATTGGGAAATATTGAAACAAGTGGTCCTTTCGAGTTTATTTCACTTGATTTTCCAGATGGTACTAATACTTATCCTCTCAACTCTTTTGATACTTATGAACAATTGGCATTAATGATGAATATAGAATGTTTTGCCAATGGATACGAAGTAGATTTTTTTTATGATGCACAAAAGAATAAAATATGCGCTTACACAGAAATTGAGTTTGGCGATTTAGTTTTGTGTGGTGGAACTGGCTGTGGAAGCCTTACAAGAGATAGTATAACTTCTGGCAACCTTCAATCTGGGGATTATGTTACGATTCCTCCTGAATTTAATTCCTTTAGTTGCCAAGAATCCATAGATGCTTTTGCAGAAATGTTTGATCCAGATATTATCTTAGATACAACGAATACAGATTTCACAGATGAACCTATATTTGACGGATCAGCAGGGACTTTAACAATAGATGAAGTCGTAACAGGAATGGATAATGATACGACATATTTCGGAACTACCGACAATCAGTTCCCTGGGCCATCATCAAATACTACTGGTACGTTTTTAAATTATTTGGTCGAGAGTGGGTTGTTACAAAATGGCGTGGGATGTGAAAACATAAATTGCATAGATATTGTTACCCAATCACAAATCATTACAGGCAATCCAGAAATGCTCAGTCAGCTTCAAGGTGCTCTTCTGGAAAACGAAAATGATATAGAATTACCAGATGATGTAGATATAGACGAATTACCCCAGTTTTTACAAGATGAAGTTGGTTCTGTTCTCCAAGAAATCCAAGATGGTCTTTTATCAGAATATCTAAACACGACCTTAGGATTCAATATACCTAATCTCAACTGCGGCGGAAATTTAGTAAACTCAGAAGAATTAGAGGAAAGACCTGCAAGCCCAAATACGGACACTGAAAGTTTGCAAAGTTCCGGTGTCCTTCCTCCTCCTGATTTAAGTGCTAAAGGATCCGATTTTAATTACTTTGAAAATATTCTTCCTGGTCTTGGAATGGAAGGCCCTTCTCAATCCTTACCGTCAGCAAACGCATTGTCAATGATTGCAAACATCAATGCTGGAGTAGATTTATACAATGGTTCTCAAAATTCAAATATTCCTTTGTATAATTTGCAAGCTAATGATATAACCATTCCTCTTTCTATCAGTAGCAGTAACAATGGTTTAAAAGTAGATGATATGGGTTCTTTGGTCGGACAAAATTGGAACCTAAATGCTGGAGGGCAAATCTCCCGAGTGGTTAAGGGGTTGCCGGATGAATTTGACGGAACAATAAGCTCATATGGGAAAGGTAAACAATTATATTTGAAACCACGATTTGAATTTTTATCAAATATTGGATTAATGGTTGACTTTCCTGGCTCTCAAGCACTATGTATAACTACCGCAGAAGAAAAAGTAGAAGAAAGTATACTGAATGGGTTTACTAAAAGTATCGACTTTGGAGGATTAGGGCTATCCACAGGTGATGCAGGTGAAGGCACGGAAGAAATTTTACCGGTTAAACTTAGAATATCATGGACACCTTTAGATCCGACAGATATTAACCTCACATTGCAAATACCAATATATAAATTTTTTGTTTTTACTTTTTACTTAGAAGTTGGATTTAAGGTTGGTATTAGTGTAAATGAAAGGTTAGATGCCATTGCATATAAGGAAAGAAGTATTGGCTTTTACCATATAGGAGATCAAGAAAGAATGGATCAATTCGGATTACCAGCGACAAGCTTCCCCGTTTTCTCGGATGGTTCTGTATTTTCTGAGCTTGATGACTATTTGAAAAAAATTCATCCTCGAAGAGGGAGAGATGATGTTCGTTTTTTCAATGACCAGGCGGCAAGTTGGGTTAATTTTTTTCAGGCTATTGATACTTTGTTGGGAGAAGAATATACTTATGATACGGACAAACTTGATATGGAGCCTGATGAGTTCTATTACAGTTTCCCCGGATATTCCGGCAAGTTTATGCTCAATCCAATTAATCATCCCCATCCAGTCGCATCCTATCCTGACAATCATTTAATTATTACGCCCATATTCGAGGTGATCAACGGACAGGATCATTTGGTTTCCTTTACCGTTAGGACAAAAGAAGGAATGGAGTATACCTTTGGTGATGCTAACAATATTTCAGATGATGGAATGATATATGGGGTGGACATGATGCGTGATGAATCATATCTACTACCCAATTTTTATACTTATCCAGATGAAGGCTCAGAAACAAGTAATACAGAATTTGGGAAAGCGCAAATAACTATAGATCAAATAAATATACAACCCCTTGTAGGCAAGAGAAGATCTATTGCTTATGGTAGCACTTATGAGCGTAATTATAAAATAGTAAATGGCCCTGAATATACTTCATCATGGCACTTGGTCAAAGTAAGATCATTGTTGTCAGCCGAACAAGTAAGTTTACATTATTCTCCCCCGACTCAAACATTAAGTTATTACGCTAGTAAAAATTATGCACACACTTTTCCTAATTTTGAAGTGACACCAAATTTCCTAAGGACAACTCCTAATCCAGATTTGAATCCACTTGAAGATTATGGTGCAAACACAAAATGGAAACACGGGAGAGCAGAGTTTACCTATACTGCAGTTCAAAAGAATCTGAAGCGATGGGATTTAGATCATATCGAAACTTCCCGTCAAGAAACGATGGAATTCCATTATGATACAGAACGGGGAGAAATAGTCGGCGATCATGTTTGTGATAGTATTATCGTTTTAAGAAATGGATCGCCTTATACTGGATGGAAACTAAATTATGACATCGTGGGAGATGACATATCTCCATTCGCATGTGAACCGTATGAACTTGACGAAGCGACCCCTCCTCCAATTAATATTGATGATGAACTTAAATTTGACTTAGGGGAACTTTATGAATTAAAATGGTTTGAATACATTTATAATTTCTTTATTAATATTCGGCTTGGCAAATGTTTCACGCTTCCATT
>JAHDGC010000538.1 GCA_020627865.1 Saprospiraceae bacterium
CTTCGTGACGAATTGGTTTTTTCCGAATTTCCCATTTAAGTACTTATCCAATCCATAGTGAAAATTAGAAGCCAAGACGATAGGTTTTCCCTTTTGCGTTTGTAGCAGGCTCTCCGCTTCGAGCCAGTCAACACCTTGTTTGATACTGGTGCCCCAATAGTCCATTTCGTATTGTCCCAATGCTCCTTTCACGCCACCTTGTAGTGGATTGAAATAGACATGCGGAAAGCTGGTATTTTTTATAACAAAAAAAGCAGGTTCCAATATTGCTGTTCCGAGCAAGATCAAAAAAGTATATTGTAATATTTTCCACTGCTGAAGATACTGATAAGCTGTATGGAAGGATATTGCCAATAGAGCAATAAATGCACAGTATGGAAAAATCATGTGTCGCCACCCATCGTACAATGTAGCGCCATTGTACATAACAAAAACAAAGGGAAAAACTGCCGCGAGGAGTGCTAGGAGTATAGGCAATTTTTGAGGATTGGCGAAAATATTTTTTGAAAAAAGAAGAAAAGTAAGGATGCCTAAGTGGAAAAAAAGTGGGGTTGAAATGAAAACCCAGCGGGGGAGGTAATCCCATGGGAGATTTTGCGAATAAGTCATCTGACCATTGAAAACCATACGAAGATTTACACCATATTGGGAAAGTTCTCGAATTGAATTCATGAAATGATCAATTGGATGGCTGTGCGTGTAGGGCCAAAATAATAGGGCAATAGCAAAACCAATAAAAGAAGGAATGGCAAAATTGAAAAAATAACGGCTCACCATTTTAGGTTTTGTCCAAAGCGCTTTGAATCCATATTGCATTAAAAAATGAAGGGCTAGAAATAACCCTAGATAAGCTACAACTAGGATGCCGCCCGCCCGTACTCCAATAGCAATACTTATGGCAATAGTCAGCCCTGCTAAAGTCTTTTTATCAGGCTTGGGAAGCTCGCGTAGCAATCGGGCAATAAAATAAATACTCATCATGTAGCCGGCTGCAAAAGGAATATCTTTGGGATTCATTAAAGAGTGTCCTAGAAATCTGGGAGAAAAATATAATAATATGATTGCGAGTGTTCCTGCTTGCCATCCCGCTATATCTTTTACAAAAAGTCCAGCAAAAAAAATAGTCAAAAAACCAAAACATGCAATATATAGATGCCTTACGCGATGGTAATTAACATCATCGGGGGTAGAAAACCCGAGTATCCGATTTGTTGCGCCACTGATGATTTCAAACATCCCGCCATAGTAATGCATTTTCGTTTTGGGCAAGTTGCAAGCCGATTGATCTGCTCCCCAAGTGGTATAATAATTTATCAAATGCTGCTCATACTCATTTTGCATCCTATCATCCGCACTGATCCCAACATGGAGGGATAATACGAGCATGCTTGTAAGGCAAAAGAAGCAAAGTCCGTAGAATATTTTTTTTGACAATGTTTTTATATTTTAGAGTTTGGGATATGTTTTTTCTGTTAAAAAGTATGGAATCTTCTATCTCTTATATTGGTTAATTGCTTCAATGATATAATCAATTTCCTCCTCATGCAGCTCTGGAAAAATTGGTAGAGAAACGCAATGTGCTGCTAAAAATTCTGTATTGGGTAAACTTCCTTTTTTATAATTCAGGTGTCGATAGGCTTCCTGAAGATGACATGGAATAGGGTAGTGCATCCCACAACTAATGCCGCATGTTTCTAGGTGTTTTACAAAATGATCTCTGTCTGGAACTGTGATAACATACAGGTGAAAAACAGAAGTTGCTTGTTCCCTAATTTTAGGTTTTTGTACAACCGAATGTTGAATACCTTCTTGGTAACGTCTTGCAATGTATCTCCTGCTGTAATTCCACTTTTCTAGGTGGTGAAGTTTGATTTCTAGTATAGCGGCTTGTAACCCATCCATCCGCATGTTATATCCAATCCTCTCGTGTTGATACTTTTCTAAACTACCATGATTCCTTAATTTCAAAATTGCATCATAATATTTCTTATCATTACAACAAATTGCACCCGATTCTCCAAATGCACCCAGATTTTTGCTAGGATAAAAACTGAAACAAGACAGCGCACCAAAACTTCCTATCGGTTCTCCTTTCCAATAAGCTCCATGTGCCTGTGCGGCATCTTCTACCAGATATAAGCCATGTTGTTCTGTTGTTTGCAACAAATCTTCTACATTAAATGGTTGCCCATACAAATGAACCCCAATAACCGCTTTTGTTTTCTTCGTGATCAGCGTCTTCACATGTGTTGGGTCAATGTTGTAATAAGCATCACAATCTGCAAAAACGGGAGTGGCTCCCGTATAGCTGACTGCCCAAGCTGTGGCGATAAAACTGTTGGCCGGAATGATAACTTCATCACCCGCACCAATACCCAAAGCCAGTAGTGACAAATGCAGGGAAGAGGTGCCACTGTTGACGCCGGCGCAGTAATTTGTATTTTGATAAGCAGCAAATGCATCTTCAAAAGATGCGACAAATTTTCCGCCAGCGAATGCAGCTTCGTTAATAACTTGTTGCATCGCGTGGTCTATGTCGTCTTTTATATTGAGATACTGTTGTTTTAGGTTAAGAAATGGAATTTTTGAAATGACCATTGATATTAATTTTTTCATTTATTTTTCTAATAAATTTCGCGGGATTGCCTGCAACAATTGTATTCGGAGGTACATCTTTTGTAACAACACTTCCTGCACCTATAAGTGCATTTTCTCCAATGCTTATGCCACATAAAATAATGGCACCGGTTCCGATAGCGGCCCGATCGTGTACAATAGTTCTTTGCATTTTCCAATCTTTATCAGTTTGTAAACTGCCATCCGGGTTTACAGCACGAGGGTATTTATCATTGATAAATGCAACATGGTGCCCAATGAAAACCCCATCTCCAATATGTACCCCTTCGCAAATGAAACTATGGCTGGATATTTTACAGTTTTTACCGATGACAGCTGCCTTTTGTATTTCTACAAACGTCCCGATTTTACTTCCACTACCAATGGTGCAATCGTAGAGGTTTACAAAGTCATATATCTTTACCCGTTCTCCAACGGTTATATTGCGAATGGATCTTTTCGGGGTGTCCATGTTGAGTTTCTTCATATTATTATCATTTTAGTAAGTGCCTGAATTAAGCTGTTCTCCATCAGCAGTGGAAGGTGATTTTTCGCGGCCAGGGCTAGAATCGCCCGTTATATCTCCCGATGGCGCTAGATGTCCATCTAGTAAAACCTTCTTGCCCTTGTTTTTTATAGAATAGTCTGCTGCCTCTAGTATTCGAACGACCTCAAGCCCATTTTTAAAATTAGAGACAGGTATCTTATTTTCCTGGATACAGGTAATGAAATCGCTTGCCATATTAGCCAATGCTTCGGTTTGCGGAATCTTAGGAATCTGAATATCACCGATTCTATAATCTACTAAAACTCGATCTCGGTCACTTTCCGGTAACACCGTGTAGCCTTTATCGTATATTCTTATTTTTTCCGTAGTTTCCAGATCATTAAAAAGGATCATCTTCTTATCTCCACCAATCAACATTTGTCTGATTTTTACCGGAGATACCCACGAACAATTGAAATGGGCAATTTTGTTTTCGGGGTAATAGAGGTGCAGATATGCCATGTTTTCTAGTTGATTATAAGTATGTGACACCCCTATGGCTTGGACTGCGGTCGGTGGCTTTTCCATGATGTAGCTACAGATAGAAAGATCATGTGGTGCTAAATCCCACAATACATTTACGTCTGTTTGAAATAATCCAAGATTGATCCTAGTAGAATCAATGTACATGAGATTCCCGATGACATTATTATCAATGAGTGCTTTTATGGCTTGGACGGCATTGTTGTAAAGGTAGGTATGGTCTACCATTAATAGCTTGCCTTTGGCCAATGCTATATCAATTAATATTTTGGCCTCGGCGACAGATTTTGTCATGGGCTTTTCCAATAAAACATGCTTACCTGCCTCTAGTGCTCTTTTGGCTAGTGGAAAATGGTAAGCAACAGGGGTTGCTATAACGATGGCGTCAATTGCTGGATTATTAACAACTGTATTGAAATCTAGCGTTGTTTTAAGTTGAGGGTATCTTTGCTTTACCTTGGCAAGTCTTTTCGCATTAGTATCTACAACATAAGTCAGTTTACACGAAGGGGTATTTAGGAAATTTCTAACCAGTTTAGGCCCCCAATAACCATAACCAATGATGGCGACATGAATCATATCTGATGTATTGTTTTTTTGGTTTCGAAAATTGGGGTGTCGAATGCTCTTACGGTTTTAAAAAGACGAAACATTTCTTTACTGACCGCCATGATATTTTTTAAAGATGCACCTTTACTTTCTCCGTAAACTCTTTTGATATATTGTGATTTAACTTGGATGGCTTGATAACCTAACTTGTTCAGTTTTGCACAGATTTCACTTTCTATAATGGAACTGTTTGCTTGTAATTCTAAAGTGGTGAGGATCGCTCTTTTGTAAACCTTAACCCAATTCACATCCCGTAAATCAAGCCCGAGGAAAGACCTGTTGTATAATTTATTTAAATAAGAAATGATATTTCTGAACGGAGAATAGCTTTGATTTTCTGCTCGGTAAAATGAAATATATTGTCGGCGGTCAAAATTTTGAAAGGGCAGTAACTCCGAAGCATCAAACTGTCCATCACCGGGGAGGAAAGCAATGTTTTCCATTTTTCCATTAAAGTATACCGTTCTTATGGCAGCACCGATACCCCGATTTACGGGATGGTAAAAAGCCCTTACCGTTTCGGGATGCTTTGTCGCAATATCTTGAATAATTTGTGTCGAGCCATCTGTGCTGGCATCGTCTACCAGAATAATTTCGTAATAGGTTTTAAAGGTTTTTAACAATTTTTTTACATTATTAAAAACATTACAGATGGTCTCTTTTTCATTATAACAAATGATGCCTATTGTCCAACTTTGCATGAGCGTATATATAAGCTTTTAGGGTCAACCTATGTGAATACACCAGATTGATCAATCGTTTTAAATAATACAATACTTAGTGGGGGTGTGGTCAATTGATACATGTTTGTTACTGTAACCAATAACAAAACTTGCTCAATCTTATATGCTCTTAGAAGCCCCTTTTACTCGAATTGCAAGCACGCAGAAACCGCAAGCAAGACGTTTGTATACAGCCAAATAGCTGTAGTATTAGGTAATCCGAATATGATTTGTTTAATAAATTTTACAAATGGTTAAAGATTTTTAACCACATTTGTATATATTTTGCGGAAAGGATATGGATTTTATAAATAAAATCCCATATTTGTAAAATATTCTGCTCTGACTTGATAAGCAATCTACAAGAAGTAATGCTTTTATCAAAATCGGAAGTCTGATATGTAATAGATTGCTACAGTATAGATGATAAAACTATTCGAACTATCGAACAGATTTTTAAATTTGCCGTTCAATCTAGTTAGGATGTTCTACTATTCCTACGACAAAGATACAAAATTTGTTAATGCAATACATAGTATAAAAAATTTTAATTTAAAAAAAAGATATTTAATGACAACGACAACTCCTAACCGCTTGGCCAATCGCATTTTACAGATGCAAGAATCGGC
>JAHDGC010000539.1 GCA_020627865.1 Saprospiraceae bacterium
GTTGATGTATTGCTATTTTCAGCAAAATATAGGAATATCTTCTTCCGGATTCGGGGGGGCTTTTTTCAACTGGCAAAGTACGGGTGTTCTTTTGGAGGGTTGTATTTTTTCAGGGAATATAGATGGTAATGGAGCCGCTATCTATAATGATAACCGAGACATTCTGGACTTAGACCCCAACGCGTTGATTATTCAGGGTTGTGTCTTTGAAGGCAACTCTGCAGTAGATTGGGGCGGCGGTGCCATTTACAATTGGAGAACCAGTTATACGGTCAGGGGATGTGTCTTTGAGGGGAATGCTGCGAGCACCTCTTCGGGCGCCATTTACAATGGTGGTGATGATAAATATGTCATTTATGAAAACAATACATTTTCGTACAATACTGCTGCCTTTGGGGCAGGCTCGAATTGTTATGGAGCCAATACCACCTGCATCATTTCTGAATGCGAATTTACAGGAAATGAAGCAACAAGCAGCGGAGGTGCATGTATTGTTGGATTTTTGGGTAATGCCACGTTCAATGATTGTGTATTTCAAAGCAATAGTGCCAGTTACGGTGGTAGTATTTATGCACAAAATGATTCTACGGAACTATATATCAATGGTGGTTTCTTTATCGGAAACACTGCGGTCAATAGTGGCGGTGCCATCAACATTGGGGGTAGTGTCCCTGCTGTTATAGATGGGGTCACCTTTGAAATCAACACGGCTGATTTTGCGGGCGGCATCAACTATAATAACAACGATGATCATCCTTACTTTGCAGTAAAGAACTGTTTTTTCAATTTCAATACCGCTACGACACAAGGCGGGGGGCTTAACCTTTTCAATATAGATGCAGACGTCACCAATTGTGTATTTGCCAACAATATTTGTAATGAAGATGGCTATGGAGCAGCACTCTCCGGAAATGCATCTGGCGATTCTGTCACCGTTAATCTTTACAACAATACCTTTATAGATAATCTCGCTTCGCTGGCTGTTATTGGAAGCTGGACGGATTCCGCTACATTGGACATGGTTTTTCAAAATAATATTTTTGACAATCCTGCTTTCAACTATGTGGTAGAAGATGGTGAGCCAACATTTACCTCGAATGGCGGAAATCTTTGCAGCGATGATTCCATGACGGAATTTCTTACCCATGCTGCAGATCTAAATGATCTTGATCCTATGTTTGTCGATCCAGATGATTTTGACTATCACCTACAGGAAGATAGCCCCTGCATTGGAGCCGGTATTGCGGATGGTGCCCCAACAACCGACTTAGAAGGCAATCCTAGATTTGATCCCGTAGACATCGGGGCATATGAATTTGTCGATCCTTCAGGCGCAAAGGATTTAATTATAGAAAATAACGGTATACTACAGTTATACCCCAATCCTGCTAGAGCAATCAGCCGCATTCAATTGGAGAACCAATATATGGGAACCATAACTTTTAACCTGCTTAATAGCAATGGGCAAATTGTGAGAAACTGGCAAGCAGAAAAAAATACAACCCTATACCAAGCGTTGATTTCTTGTGATAACTTGCCTGCTGGGCACTATCGTTTGGCGGCTCGTTTTGATAATCGTATGGTTCAAACAGCATTAATCGTTTTGTAAGGGAACCGGAAATAAATAAGATACCCGATAAGTCGCCGAGAATTTTGATATAGGCGAGGCATTTTTGAGGAGCATAGCAGCGCTACGCAACGAAAAAATAACGAAGTATATATTAAAATTATCAAGATTTGGTCGGGTAGGTTATTATCTTCCGATTCCCTAAACATAACTTTATTCGCAAAAGCAGAGTCCCTAAGTGATATGAATTCATTTAGGGGCTTTTTTAGAGAAAACCTAATTAACTGCATAGGAAAATTCTGCACTCGCATCCCCTACAATCCCCGAAGGGGTTGCCATCGCGCAATTTCCCGTTACTTCTTATTAAAAAAAAATTATATAACGGTATAGTAATTGCATTTAAACCCTAGGTTAAATATTGTAAAAAAATCATACAAAATCACACAATGAAAAATAGATATTTCATTTTTATTGCATTGATGCTTGCAAGCATTACCATTAGTGCCCAGTTTGTCCAATTAGGCAATAACATTGAAGGAAAATTTCCCGGCGATTCGGCAGGACATTCCGTATCCATATCCGCTGATGGGCACCGAGTTGCTGTTGGAAGCCCATATAGTCCCGGTAATGCTGATTACGGAGCTGGGCAGGTCAGCATTTATGAAAATAATGGTGGCAACTGGTTCCAGATTGGCGATAATATCAATGGAGAAAATAATAGTGATAATGCCGGTTGGTCGGTTTCTTTGTCCGCAGATGGGAACAAGGTTGCTATTGGAGAATACCGCAATAGTACTGTTGCGGATGATGCAGGGCAGGTACGCATTTTGGAATACAACGGCAACGATTGGGTCGTTTTAGGGAACCCTATTTCTGGAGCATTTGCTGACGATTTTTTTGGCCATTCGGTTAGCTTATCCGCAGATGGCAACAGAGTCGTCGTTGGTGCACCCGTAAATTACAACACCCCGACTCCCGGTCATGCTAAAGTTTTTGCATTTAACGGAACAATATGGGAACAATTGGGTAGCACCATTCCAGGAGAAACAGGAAGGGATTTTGCAGGCTGGTCGGTTTCCATTTCAGCAGATGGAAATCGCGTTGCACTAGGCGCTCCCCAAACTTATGCAACAGCGCCCAATCCGGGCTTTGTCAAAGTTTTTGAATTTGATGGCAATGATTGGATACAAATCGGCACAAATATTATTGGCTCTGTTTCAGGAAATACAACAGGAACATCCGTCGCACTTTCCAATGATGGTAATCGTGTAGTTATCGGTGCCCCACAAAGTGATGTCAATGGCATGAATACAGGACAAGTGCAAGTTTTTTCTTTTGATGGGAATGCATGGATACAACTTGGCGATGATTTTCTAGGAGATCAACAACAAGGTTATTTTGGAGATGCTGTTTCTATATCCGGTGATGGTAATCGGATCATTATCGGTGCTACTCGTCAAGATGGCATTAACCCCAGTAATGGTATTGTTAGAATTTTTGAATGGTTAGGCAACAACTGGGTTCAAAATGGAGATGATATCAATGGCGATGGCTTCTGGGATTTTGCCGGAAAGTCAGTGGCTTTTGCCGACAATGGGAAACGGTTTGCCTTCGGGATGAACGGCAGCAATACACCCGACTCTACTGGCCAAGTTCGGGTTTATATGCAACCCAATGTCTACGGAAATGTCTACCTTGATTTTGATGAAAATTGTGTTCAGGATATGAATGAAACTAATCTTCCCGGAATTAATGTGCTCATCAATCCAGGGAACATTGTACTGGGAACTAACGCTCACGGATTATGGGGATTAGAGGAGCTACCTGCCGGAGACTATAGCCTTACCGTAGATACGCCCGGTGTTTGGACAACGGCTTGTTCCGTCACACAAGATTTCACGGTTGTTGATCCGAATGAATTAACAGCCGCACCATCCTTTGGATTGTACTCTACCGAACCTTGCCCAGCCCCCGATGTTAGTGTGCACATGCCTTTTATGCGGCCTTGTTTTACGGATCAACGCATTTATATTCGGGCTTGTAATACCATCAACGGAACAACTCCAATTCAACAGCCTTATGTTATCGTGGAACTTGACCCATTGCTTTCGCCAACCACATCTCTTATACCTTATCAAAACTTGGGGAACAACCAATACCGTTTTGATCTCTGGTGGCTTTATCCCGGAGACTGCAACAACTTTTGGGTAGATGCAGACTTGAGTTGTGATGCCATTTTGGGGCAAACGCTTTGTATGCAAGCCAATTTATTCCCTGTCGATTCTTGTGCGTTGGTGATGCAACCTGCTCCTGATTCAACAGCATGTACCCTACCTTGGGATAGATCAAGTTTGCAAGTGGAAGGCTATTGCGAAAATGATAGTATTTATTTTGTAATCAATAATACGGGCGATCCTGTCGAGGGTGATATGGATTGCTTTGCTCCGGTTAGGGTTTACATTGATGGCGAATTGATGATAACGGATTCTATTCAGTTGGCTGGTGGCCAAAGTGTTGTTTACAGCTATCTGGGAGATGGCAGAACTTGGCGATTGGAAACCGATCAGCACCCGCTCCACCTTGGGAACAGTCGCCCCAATGCTAGTGTGGAAAATTGTGGCGATAGTGAAAACTGGACGCCGGGATTGGTCAATATTCTTCCCCTAGATGATGCTGATCCGATGGTGGATATTTTCTGTGGAGTGGTAAGAGGTAGTTATGATCCCAATGATAAAAGAGGCATGCCGCTTGGGGTTTCTGATGAAAACAAGGTTTCTCCGAACCAGAAAATGGAATACATGATTCGTTTTCAAAATACGGGAACGGATACGGCA
Source organism: Saprospiraceae bacterium (assembly GCA_020627865.1). GTDB lineage: Bacteria > Bacteroidota > Bacteroidia > Chitinophagales > Saprospiraceae > JAHDGC01. The sequence goes on from JAHDGC010000539.1 coordinate 4,402, forward strand.
TTTACGGTTGTCATTCGAGATACTTTGTCTACAGATTTAGATATTTTTTCTGTGCAAACAGGTGTTTCCAGTCATGAATACAGCTTCAAAATGTATGGCCCAAGGGTGCTGGAATGGACTTTTAACAACATTTTATTGCCGGATAGTACCACCAATGAACCGGAGAGTCATGGTTTTATCACTTTTGCTGTAGATCAAAATAGGGATTTGCCGGAAGGCACGGAATTGGCCAATTCAGCTGGGATTTATTTTGATTATAATGCGCCTGTGATTACGAATACTGCTTTGCATGTTGTGGATTATGGTTTGCAAACGGTAGTGGTCAATGACCTCCCAACATTGCAAACCCGTTCTTCTTTTCAACTTTACCCTAATCCGACGGAGGGATTTTTCACGGTTGATTTGAAGAAAGTTTACAAGGAGACAAGAATTCGTGTTTTTAATGTTACAGGACAGATGGTTGCAGAAAATGAGTATTCTAATATGGCGGTTATTCCTTTTGCATTGGAGTCACCTGCGGGAATTTATTTTGTGCAGGTGGTTACGGATAGTGAGGCGGTTGAGGTGTTTAGTGTCGTGAAGGAGTAATGAGTTTCTGGCTGCAAGTTTTTCTATTTAGTGAAAAACTTGCAGCTGGGAACCAATATCGTAACTGTCTGGAACTGAGTTTTCTGAATGAGTTAATTTTCTGAATTTTCTATGGGCTAAGTTTGTCTCTTAGTGTTAACAACATTTACCTTTTATATAGATGTTTACTATCTTTACCAAAGCATCTATTAATCATATAAATATTGAACGATCAGCCTGAAAGATTAAATGCAAAATCTGTAAAATAATTGAGGAAGTCTCAGTTGTGAATTCAAGCTAGCTGGTGGTTGCTAAAAAAATAAAAGAGCTTGAATAAAAATTCATCCAAGCTCTCTACATGACTTGCAAAACACAAGATCATCTTATATAAAAAAATCATAAACACCAACCTAAAAACAATACTCCCCTTTCTCAATCAACACCCCAGCAACCTTCCTCCTAAGCGCCTTCACATTCTGCGCCGGATACTTCGTGTACCGCTTCAAGCCCATCAAGAAAGTCTGTAACAAATTTTCCTCCGCGAAAGAAGCCAGTGCATCCGATGCATTTTTCCACATCCGGAAGTTGGCATCGTGGAGGAAGCATTTTAAAATGGC
>JAHDGC010000540.1 GCA_020627865.1 Saprospiraceae bacterium
AATATATAAAAACAATATCATGCGCGTCTACTTTTCTCTGATTTTATTTTCTTCCGTGTATTTCCTTACAGCACAGGACTCCCGCTTCGGGATTTTAAACCAGCAAGCCCCAGCCTGGGAAATCCCTTATTGGATAGATGAATCTGGCAAAGAAACGACCTTAGAGCTTTGCGATTATGAGGGCAAAGTGGTTTATCTCTTTTGTTTTCAGCACTGGTGCCCCGGTTGCCATGAATATGGCTTTCCCACCTTAAAATACCTACATAGAACGTATAAGCACTATGATGACGTTGCCTTTGTAGCGGTACAAACTGTATTTGAAGGGCAAAAAATAAATACTACCCGTAAATTGAAGAAAACGCAGAAGAAATATGGCCTAAAAATTCCATTCGGACAGGACACCGGCGCCAATATGGGACGGGAACATTCTAACCTAATGTATAATTACAAAACAGGGGGCACACCTTGGGTAATCATCATCGACAAGTCGGGGAAAGTTGTTTTTAATGATTATCATATTGAGGCGAAGTATGCGAACCGGATTATTAGGAAAGCGAGGGAGGAAACGATGGAAAATGATGGAGAAGAGTAGTATTTAGCAAATTATAAGGAGCTACTTAAATCTGTATAGAAATCAGACCGCTTTGCTGATGGATGTCAGACACGTCCGTACTTATTCTTGGTAAACTGCTAATTTTACAGAGTAGCACATGACATCTGATGAAGAGCGCGAGAATGAATTAGGCACTACGACCTTATATAAGCTATCACTTGCAATATTATCTATATCATACTTTCTTTTCCCTACTTTTTGCCCATTCCATTTTTCTGTCTTACCTTTGCTGCCTTTTTAACAATTACAAAAACGGAGTGATGCCGCAATTGCTACTGATAGCCCTTTTGATACTGATTTCCTGCAACAATAATTCTACAATAAATCCGGATACCTTATATAAGGCCAAGGAAGCCTTTGATGCCCAAAACTATAAGCAAGCCATGTTGCAATTGGATCGTATTTTAAGCCAAGCCCCCAAACATGAAGAAGCCTTGTTGCTCAAAAGCAGAACATTCCAGCAAACTGGGCAGCCCGAAGCCGCCATCCAAACTATTGGTAAGGCCATTACTGCCAACGGCAAAAATCATGAAGCTCTTTCCTTCCGTGCCGTGATGCTTGCCAATCAGGGAAAGTATGCGGAAGCGCAAAAAGATATTCTTGCCGCCATAAATTTGGATTCCAACAATCCGGATTATCGTATCGAATTGGGGATCAACCAACAACTACAGGGAAAGTATAAGGAGGCCGTCCATTCTTTTAATGAGGTGATCAAACGTTACCCAGAAAATGACAATGCCTATTATCTACGGGGAAATGCTCGCCAGAAGTTGGGCAACAAAGTTCGGGCATTAAAGGATTATGACATGGCCATTCGGCTAAACCCTAGCGTACCGGAATTTTTCTCCAAAAGAGGTTTTTTATTGATGGAACAGGAGCGTTACGAGGATGCCATTGATGATTTCACGACCATTATGGCTCTGGCATCGGAAGACAATAGTGATAATAAATTGGCCATTGCTTATAATAATAGGGGTTATGTAAGGTATAAACAAAAGGAGTTCGGGAGTGCTTTGAATGATATTAACCGTTCTATAAACCTTTTTCCTGAGAATTCGTATGCTTATCGAAACAGGGCACTCGTTCATTTTGCCAATCATCAAATAAAAGATGGCTGCTGGGATGTCAAAAGGGGACTTGCGCTTGGATTTAACGAAGATTATGGCACTGAATTGAAGCTATTACAGCGAGAGTTTTGCCAAAATAACAGATAATTAATTATAGATGTATAGCAAAAAAGTGATTTTGCACACATACCTTCACTTCCTAAAGGACAGGCAACCCGCAAATCACTTTTCCATCCTAAATGAAACATAAAAAAGTGCTTTAATATTAAAAAAGCCTTATTTTTGCACCTTGAGAATTTGATATATATATTTTATCCCTAATAATCTTATGATAGAATCAGTTTAATTCTTTGACAATAAGATTAATAATATCTAAAAAAATGATTAAGATTTTAGCAAACGATGGTATTCACCCAGCAGGACAAACCCAACTGGAGAAAGAAGGTTTCAAAGTGGATACCACAAAGATAGCCCAAGAAAAACTGGCTACCCAGCTCAATTTGTACGATGCTGTTATTGTACGAAGTGCAACCAAAATCCGCAAGGATTTGATTGATGCCTGCCCGAATCTGAAACTGATTGCCAGAGCAGGTGTTGGCCTTGATAATATTGATGTAGATTATGCCCGCAGCAAGAATATTCGGGTAATCAATACACCCGCCGCTTCTTCTCAGGCTGTGGCAGAATTGGCCTTCATGCACATGTTGAATCTGGCGCGTTTTGGCTACCAGTCTAACCGAGATATGCCATCAAAAGGCGATACGGAATTTAAGGCTTTGAAGAAATCCTATTCCAAAGGGAGACAACTCCGGGGCAAGACCTTGGGTTTGATCGGCTTTGGCCGTATTGGTCAGGAAACGGCACGTATTGCGCTAGGCATGGGCATGAAAGTATTGCCGGTAGATTTGCAGATTGATGCTGCTGACATTACGGTTGATGTTGCGGGGACGGACGGGGTGACGGTTCGCTTGAAGACGGTTGCCTGGGAGGAGATGATTGCCAACAGTGATTTCATCAGCTTGCATGTTCCGTTTATGGGTAAGGCTCTAATTTCTACGAAGGATATTGAAATGATGAAAGATGGCGTGTTTATCGTGAATTGCTCTCGTGGTGGTACGGTGGATGAAGATGCTTTGTTAGCAGGATTGGAAAGTGGCAAAGTTGCTGGTGCTGGATTGGATGTTTTTGAAAATGAGCCAACTCCTAAAAAGGCCTTGTTGGAACATTCGCGTATTTCTTTGAGTCCGCATATTGGTGCTTCTACAGTGGAGGCGCAAGCGAATATTGGGTTGGAATTGGCTTCAAAGATTTATGATCATTTTATTGAGAGTTAGTTTGGTTGCTGGTGTATTGGTTGTTAGTGATTGGTGAACACATTCTTGGCATTTGATCACTAAATTAATTCAGATGCAGCCAATTCTTGAGTAAATGCAAATACGAGGCGTAAGCATAACGCCCGTACGAGATAAATAATTTGCCGACTACTTTTTCGCGAAAAGTAGTTGGCATTTTTTTTAAGATATTGATTTAAAATTGCATTTTAGCATATCTTGAGTTATCTTCGGGAGTACACTTTTCCAACAATTATAAACTTCCGGTATGAATGCTAAATTTTTGCCCCTTTTCATTTTAATAGCTTTATTGCTGCATCAAAAAAGTAAAGCCCAGAATCTTTGTGAAGGCAGTTTAGGTAACAACATTTTTACGGAAGGGGATTTTGGAGAAGGGAATGCTAATATTCCATCTACTGATCCAGGCATTGCACCGGGTTATATTTACACAACTGCTATGCCGCCGAATGATGGACAGTATACCATTACCAATGATATTGCGCAATGGAGTTATGCTTTCAATTGGTTAGAACCACAAGATAATAGTGCTGACCCGAATGGTTACATGATGGTGGTGAATGCCAGCTACCAGCCGGGACTTTTTTACGAACAAAATGTAGACGGACTTTGTGAAAACACGACATATGAATTCTCTGCCGACATTATCAACCTCATGCGAAATGGCTCCAATGCTATCCGGCCTAATGTTTCTTTTTTGATTGATGGCGAAGTAGTGTTCCAAACAGGAAACATTTCAGAAAGTGAAACATGGAATACTTATGGCTTCACCTTCGATACGGAATTGGGGCAAACTTCGGTCGTACTGGCCTTACAGAATAACGCCCCCGGTGGTGGAGGTAATGATTTGGCTTTAGACAATATTACCTTCCGTCCTTGTGGCCCAGAAGTAGCCATCTTGCCGGAAACGATTGCCAATATCTGTGAAGATGGTGAGCCGATAACGATTTATGCAACAGTCATTGGCGACCAATATCCAACGCCTGTTTTCCAATGGCAACAAAGTTTTGATGAGGGTGCAACATGGGAAGATATTCCCGGGGAATATGGCGATAATTTTATCCACACCAATTTGAATAGTGGTTGGTATTATTATCGTTTTTCCTTGGCCAATAATGTCAACAATCTTGAAAATCTAAATTGTCAGGTCTTCTCCAATACTAAAATCATCCAAGTCGTTCCCAAATTTTATACCATTATTGATACGCTTTGCGAAGGCATTGGTTATGAACAAGCGGGCAATGTTTATGCCCTCTCGGGAATCTATACGGATTCGCTCACCTCTTCTATAGGATGCGATAGTATTGTTACACTTGAACTCACTATTCTAGAAAACAATTTGCAAGTTGAATATATTCCCATGCTTCAATCTTGCCCTGACGCCAATGATGCCCTTATCGAAATAGGGAACATTACTAATGGCACTGAACCAATTTCTCATATTGCCAATGATGCTTTAGAGCCACCATTTGACTTTCTCGCTCCCGGCAATTATACGATCATCGCCACAGATTACTATGGTTGTACTTATGAAGAATCCATTGTAATAACAGCAGCTTCGGAGTTGATTTTAGACATTGAAAGCAACAAAGATAGCATATTGTTAGGAGAAGCCGTAGATTTGAAGACTTTTTCCAATTTTGCCCCACAAGATATACAATGGCAACCAGCACATTTGTTTGATTGTTTGGATATAGCCAATTGTCTTTCGCCTACGATATTTCCTACTGAAAATACGGTAGTACATTTGACGGCATCTACAGGAGAGGGCTGCTTTGTTTCTGATAGTATCATGATTGCCGTTGAAGAAGTCAGGTTGGTTTATATTCCAAATGTTTTCAGTCCTAACTTTGATGGGATCAATGATTATTTTACGGTTTATGGTGCGGTTCCCAATGTGCAACAGGTCAAGCAATTGACTGTTTTTGACAGGTGGGGCGCAGTATTATTCGAGCGGCGAAATTTTTTGCCTAATGATGAGCTTATGGGCTGGGATGGAAATCAGAAGGGTAAAAGATTGGGGACGGGGATTTATGTTTATGTGGTGGAAGTTGAGTTTTTGGATGGGGTTCGGGAGGTTTATAGTGGGGATGTTTTGTTGGTGGAGTGATGCTTTTGGATTATCTTGCACGCCAAAACAGGCATTGCAATTTGAAAAACTATATCACACCTACAAAGACATGGTTTATAACATTTGTTTAAACCATCTATATCGCATAGAAGATGCCGAGGAAGCCACACAAGACATTTTCGTTAAAATCCATACAAAACGAAGCAGTTTTCAGGGAAAATCTTCTTGGAAAACTTGGATTTATAAAATTGCCATTAATCATTGTCTGGATTTGATTAAAGCCAAAAAACGCAAGAAACGCTTAGCCCAAATTAGCAGTATTTTTTTCCCCAATTCGAACAAAATCAGGCATGATATCGTAACCATTAACCATCCAGGGATTTTACTCGAACAAAAAGAAGCCATTACAGTTATTTTTGAATGCATGGACTTGCTTCCTGAGCGGCAAAAAACCATTCTTATTTTGGCAAAAATAGACCA
>JAHDGC010000003.1 GCA_020627865.1 Saprospiraceae bacterium
ATTATTATTGTAAAATATATTGTGAATAAAAGTAATGTTTAAAAAATAAAATAACGTATGGAAGACAGATACAAAAACACATGATACATATATTTTTAATGCGACAAAAACACACAGCTTTTCATATATGATTGTTTGTCAATATGTTATGGTTTTATTGTAAGGCAGCCTAGTAAAATGATACTTAGAGATGACAACTCTTATATATTATCTGATATCTCTACGGATTACAAATCATCACATGCTCATTACGATTAGCATGCAGCCATTAATCATTATGGATGGGATGGTATAATGTTGTTGTCATCCCTCTTCTAAATTATTATTGAGGAAGGTGGTGACCTCAGAAGTGTGGGAGATCGTATTCATATTAATTGAGAGTAATCGCAACGAGACTCTCCAGACGATTACGTTTTTTATATTAAAACAGTAGCCTATCTATCATGCCGTTAACAAGGTCTCTACTTGATACCCTCTCTTCTGATAATACTGCATATTTTCCTTCACGACAATATCCAATGGCAGGTACTGAATGGGTTCCACTGCTTCCTTTTCAACAAGGTGTTTATATAAGGTCTGTATCCCCAAAAAACCTTGCTCAATTGGATTTTGGTTAATCAAAAAATTAATTTTATCTTCCCGTAAATAATTCAGGTTAGACTCGATGAGGTCGAAGCCGATGATCTTGATTTTCTTAACTATTTTTTCGTCAAGGCACTGTATGGCTTTGTAAGCCCTAGAGTTTGTGAAAAATATACCGGATAAATTAGTATATTTTTCAATCAAGCCTTGTAAAAAAGTTTTTAGTTTCTCATTGTCATTGAATTCTTCAAACTCCAGATTAACAACCTTTACTTTTTTATTGCCATAATTATCAAAATAATATTGAAAACCTTCTTTCTTTTCTATCAAGTGTTTGGCGTTCGTCGAACCTTTGGTCAAGTTTAAAATAATCACCGTTCTTTTTTTCGGTGTCCCAAAATTTAACAACCGTGCAGCAAGCACCCCGCTTTGATAAGAATGCTGACCGATATAGGATAGCTTTTTAGAAGATTGAAGATTGGTGTTGATAATGACACAGGGAATATTCAGGTTATCGCACTTGTTGAGTAATTCCTCTCCTTCATTCAAAAACAAAGGGGAGAACAAAATACCATCTGGCCGGGTACCATCTGGCTGGGTTTTCAGAATATTCCTAGCTTGGCGATCAAAATCTTCAGGACTTAATAACTTGAAAAAATAATATTCAATATTCAACCCGAAATGCTGCACCTGCTTTCTGGCTTCTTCTGCACCAGCAAAAGGTTGTTTCCAATAAGGGTCTTCGTTGTAATCAGGAAGTAGCACCGCCACACGATAATTTTCTCCCTTGGCCAAAATACTCGCGGCTATATTACGCTCATAGCCTAATTCTTTCATGACCTTTAAAACTTCTTCTCTTTTTTCTGGAGATACTTTCCCCCTATTATGAATGACCCGGTCTACTGTGCCTGGGGATACGCCGGCATGTTCTGCAACATCTATTATACGTACTCTTTTTTTCATGTGTTAATCTATTTGAAAATTACATTACTCTTGAGAATATGGTGTAATTAAATGAAGATTTAATACAAAGATAAGCAAAATTAATGAAAACTGTGTGCGCGCACAGTCAATATTAAATTTTTTGTGTGCGAACACAAAAAAAACTGTGTGCGCACACACAAATATAAAAATAATTATTACCTTTGTCTCAATAGTATTCCTGAAATTAAAGTTCAATATGAAAAAAATACATCAAAAATTAATACTCGGGGTTGATATAGGTGGTACTTATATCAAGCTTGGGCTGGTTCATCCAGAGCAGGGAATTCTAGGGAAGGCACGGATTCGAACGGCTGCTGTCAAGGGGAAGTCAGGTTTTGTTAGAGCCCTTTCTGAGAAAATTGATGAATTGAAGCATACTACAAACTTGGATTATACATTAGAAGGGATAGGTATCGGGGCGCCTGGGATAAGTACAGAAGAGGGGGTTATTGTTCAGGCCGCGAATATCTCTTTTTTGACGAATGTCAATCTCGTGAAACTGCTGGAGCGGGAATTTCATGTCCCAGTTGTGTTGGCCAAGGATAGTAGCTTGGCTGCTATAGGGGAAGGAGCGTTCGGTGTAGCAAAAGGTATGAAAAATTATATTGTACTCACACTTGGAACCGGATTGGGTTGTGCGGTAGTGGTCAATGGAGAAATATTGAAGGGGGCTTCTGGCTTGGCCGGAGAATTTGGACATACCTTAGTCCGGAAAAATGAACGATTGTGCGGTTGCGGACGAAAAGGATGCCTAGAAACCTATGTGTCAGGGAAGGGAATTGTCAGAACTGTCTTCGAATTGTTGGCCAATAGCAATAAAAAAAGTAGCTTACGGGATTATTCGTACAATGAAATCACGCCTAAAATAATTTTTCAAGAAGCCCAAAAAAATGATCCGGTTGCTAAAAAGGCATTCCGAGATACTGGAAAAATACTAGGAGAGAAGATCGCAAACTTGTTCACCATCTTTGACCCAGAAGCTGTAATCCTCGCAGGAGGCCTCATCGAAGCGGCTGATTTTCTCCTGCCAGTTATCGTGGAGACCGTAGAAAAAAGCACACTCTATTTTTTAAAAGATAAAACCAACGTTTTGTTGTCTGCTCTGGGAGCAAATGATGCCGCCTTGTTCGGTGCCGCATCTTTGATCCTGAAGAGAAAAAAAGAAATTTTGATATGATTGCAACAAGTAAAATGAAAGAACCCAAGGTTTTAAAGTACCAGCTAAAATCTCTGGAAAAGCTTCCTGTAAAAATATGGGACGCATCCTCGCAGGCTTCCATTCATGTTGCCCATTCCATAGCCCTAGCGATTCGGCAAAAGCAACAGGAATCCGAAAATATCGTGTTAGGATTGGCCACAGGTTCTACACCTATTATGGTGTATAATGAATTGGTACGCATGCACAAGGAGGAAGGCTTGAGCTTTCACAATGTCATCACGTTTAACCTTGATGAGTACTACCCGATGCCACCCGATGCTCGCCAGAGTTATGTCTACTTCATGAACGAGTATCTGTTTAATCATATTAATATTCCTAAAGAAAATATTCACATTCCTGATGGCACCCTTTCTATGGACGAAATCGGTGCTTATTGCGAACAGTATGAAAAACTGATTGATTTTCATGGTGGTATTGACATCCAACTTTTGGGTATCGGACGAACAGGCCATATTGGTTTCAACGAGCCGGGTTCCTGGGAATCATCCCTGACTCGTCTCGTGCGTCTTGATCCGGTAACCAGACGAGATGCGTTGAAAGATTTTGTCAAGGAAGAAAATGTACCGCATCGGGCCGTTACAATGGGGATTGCCAGTATCATGAAGGCTAAAACCATCTATCTGATGGCTTGGGGACAACACAAAGCTCCCGTTGTACAAAAAGCAGTCGAGGGTGTCATTACCTCAAGCATACCATCTACGTTTTTGCAAAAGCATAACAATGTAAAAGTTGTGGTGGATACCGAAGCTGCTGGAGAATTGACGCGGGTTAAAACCCCTTGGCTGGTTGGTTTATGTAATTGGAATGATGACCTTGTTGCCAAAGCAGTCGTTTGGTTATCCCAAAAAGTAGATAAACCTATCCTAAAATTAACCGACCTCGATTATAACGAAAATCACCTAAGTGATCTTATTGTAGAACGCCACTCTGCTTATAGTATCAATATTGAAATCTTCAACCGCTTGCAAAGAACCATTACCGGATGGCCGGGCGGAAAACCGGGCGAAGATGACAAGTACAGACCGGAAAGGGCAATGCCTGCTAAAAAACGAGTCATCATTTTTAGTCCGCATCCGGATGATGATGTCATCTCCATGGGGGGCACTTTCCAAAGACTTGTCGAGCAAGGGCATGAGGTGCATGTGGCTTATCAAACTTCTGGGAATATCGCCGTGCATGATCATGACGCTATTCGATTTTTAGAATTTATAGAGGAGTTTGGTATAAAAGAAGCGATCTTGAGCGAAGAAGGAAAAGAGAAGGTCAATAAGTTGATTAAAAAAATCATCAAGAAAAAAGCAAGGGAAAAAGACACGGCTTCTACTTTGAATGTCAAGGGGATTATCAGAAGGGGAGAAGCAAGAGGCGGTGCCCGTTTTTGCGGCTTGACAGATGAACAGATTCATTTCCTCGATTTGCCTTTTTATGAAACCGGTGCAACCCGTAAGAACCCTGTTGGAGATTTGGATATTGAAATCATTATGAGTCTAATTGAAAAAATCAAACCCCATCAGATATATGCGGCCGGAGACCTTGCAGACCCACACGGTACGCACCGGGTTTGCCTGGATGCGATCTTTGAAGCCTTCGAGAAATTGAAATCCAAGAAGTGGATGAAAGATTGTTGGCTTTGGCTGTACCGGGGCGCATGGCACGAATGGCAACCACACGAAATAGAAATGGCCGTGCCGATCAGCCCACAAGAATTGCACAATAAACGGAAGGCTATTTTTATGCATCAATCCCAAAAAGATAGCCCGCCTTTCCCTGGCAATGACGAACGCGAATTCTGGGTAAGGGCCGAAGATAGAAATAGAGAAACGGCAGACAGATATCGCTCATTAGGCCTCGCCGAATATGAGGCGATGGAGGCATTTGTCCGCTGGAAATTTGAATAATAAGTATTTTTATATATAATTCTAAACAAAGCGCAACAAAGAAAAGTCTTTGTTAAATTCCATTCTAGTCTATTGAATATAATATCCATCTTAAGATTAGACCGATGTACTATGTTTATCTACAAAGTAAATTAATATTTTTTAATCTAAATTCATTACAATGCGAATTTTAACCACTTTACTTGCGCTACTGCTTTTCGCAACATTAGCTATCGCGCAAAAAACGGTCTCAGGAACAATCATGGATGCTAATGGGGATACGGTCATTGGCGCCAACATTTTAGAAAAAGGTACTGCCAATGGAACAATAACAGATATTGACGGTACTTTTAAATTGAAAGTCACCGATGAAAATGCTGTTCTTGTGATTTCTTACACCGGTTATGCTAATCAGGAATTGAAAGTATCCGAGCAAGCATCCTTTGATAACATCGTCCTTCAAGAAGGTATAGATCTTTCTGAGGTTGTTGTCACGGCATTAGGTATTTCTAGAGAGAAGAAAGGTTTGACTTATGCCGTTGATGAAGTAGATGCTTCAGAGTTAACGACAGTGAAAGATGCGAACGTCGTAAATACCTTGTCGGGAAAAGCGGCTGGGGTATTTATTAATCGTGGTGGATCGGGTGTTGGTTCTTCTGCTAAAGTTATCTTGCGGGGGAACAAATCTACGACCAATAATCAACCACTGTATGTTGTGAACGGTATCCCGATCACCAATAGTAATGCCGGTAGCCAAGCCGGTGTCTTTGGTGGCGGTGTCGATGGTGGTGATGGTATCTCGAATATCAACCCTGAAGACATTGAGTCTGTAAGTATTTTGAAAGGGGCATCCGCAGCGGCACTTTATGGAAGTCAGGCTGCAAATGGTGTCATCATGATTACTACAAAAAAAGGAGCCGCTGGGAAACCCAAAATTAGTTTGTCATCCAGTACGGTTTTTGAAAGTGTGTCCAGCCTTCCCGATTTGCAATACAAGTACGGGCAAAGTTCTCCAGGGGCAGAATTCAGTTGGGGCGATGCGGTAAGTGCGCCCGATCATGTAACTGATTTTTTCCAGACGGGTGTTAATCTTATCAATTCTTTTTCCATTAGTGGAGGAGCAGAAAATATGCAAAGTTATTTTTCTTATTCCAATAATAGTGCTAAAGGAATTATTCCGACCAATGAATTGAAACGGCACAATTTCAGTTTCAATCAATCTGCTCAGTTTTTTGATAAAAAATTGGGCTTAAATGGTTCTGTAAATTTCATTAATCAAAAAGTGAATAATCGTCCTGCTGGAGGATTATATTTTAATCCTTTAACAGGCCTGTATTTTTTCCCAAGAGGATTGGACTTTGGAGAATATGAAAGCAACTATGAAGTTTACTCTCCTGACAGAAATATCAATTTACAAAACTGGGTGGCAGACAGAGACATTCAACAAAACCCTTTTTGGATTTTGAACAGAAACTTGAATGAAAACACCCGGAATAGAATGATCTCCGCAGTATCTGCAAAATACCAATTGACGGATTGGCTCAACGTTCAGGCTCGTGGTAATATTGATAAAGCAGTTGATAATTATGAACAAAAAGCTTACGCTTCTACCCAGGGGACATTGGCAGACCACAACGGACGTTACGTTTTAAGGAATACAGATGAACAACAGCTTTATGGGGATGTTATACTTGGCATGAATAAAAATTTATCCGATAATCTAGCCTTGGATGTCAATCTTGGAGCAAGCCACACGAACCGGAGTTTCTATACTGTTTTTGCAGATTCTAAAGATGGTGATTTATCCTTTGCCAATAAATTCGGATTGCAATATTTGAAAAACCCTAATGGCGGAAGATTATATGAGGGACTTTCTAGGGTAAAGAAAAATGCCGTTTTCGCAAGTGCGCAGTTAGGGATCAACAATGCCTATTATATAGATCTTACGGCTAGAAATGATTGGTCTTCTGCATTGCCAACGCAATCGTACTTCTATCCCTCTATCGGTGCAAGTGTTGTGTTGTCGGAATTGTTTGAAGTGAAGGGAATGGATTTCGCAAAGCTTCGGGCATCTTATGCCATCGTGGGGAATGATGTGCCTGCCTACGCAACCAACGAGCGAGATAACAGAGGACAGGTTGTAAACGGTCAATTGGAATTGTCAGGAGAAGGCCCGATTCCGGGAACGATACTGCAACCAGAAGAATCCAAATCATTTGAGGTAGGATTGGATTTAAGGTTTTTGCAAAGCAAATTGACGCTGGATTTAACGTACTATAAAACAAACACTATCAATCAGTACATTAATATTTCTGCCCCTGCTGGTTCAGGGTTTGAAAGGTATTTGGTCAATGCAGGTGATATTCAAAATGCTGGAATCGAAGCAGCCTTGGGGTATAGACTTGTTGACAGAAAAAACTTTACATGGAATGGTTTCCTGAATTTTACAATGAATAGAAACGAAGTACTTGAGGTGCATCCTGAGTTTGATGAGAATGAGGAAGCGACTTTTTTCATTACGAATGAAGCGGTAAATAGTTATGGAATGGCCCTTAAGAAAGGCGGCTCATTTGGAGATATTTATGGGGTGCAATTCGCTAGAGATGACAATGGCAAAATGATTATTGATGCAGATGGTAAACCCAAAAAAGGAGACTTTGGGCTTTTAGGAAATCCAAATCCTGATTTCATGATGGGACTGAGTAATGAAATTGCTTTTAAAGGAATCAGTTTACGGTTTTTAATTGATGGTAGATTTGGTGGGCAAGTCATGTCCATAACTGAAGCCCTTCTGGATGAGTTTGGTGTTTCGCAGAGAACGGCTGATGCTCGGGATGCGGGCAGCGTATCTGTTGATGCTATTAGTGAAGTGGATAACTCCGCGATTTCAAGTATTGACCCGGCAACTTATTATGGTGCTGTTGGTGGCAGAAATGGTATTACCGAAAATTATATTTACGATGCAACGAATATCCGATTAAGAGAGCTATCTGTAGGGTACCAACTTCCAAGTTCATTGTTAAAGAATTCTGGATTTATCGAAACGGCAAAAATTTCTTTTATCGGTAGAAATCTTTTCTTCTTGATGAACGAGGCTCCGTTTGATCCTGATGTAACTTTTTCTACAGGTGTTGGACTGCAAGGCATAGATATTTTCAGTTTGCCAGCAAGTCGTAATTTTGGATTTAATATAACACTTGGGTTTTAATCTTTTGTTCTAAATATAGCCGGTAGCTTCAAGCAATTGACTATATTTAATCTAAAAACAGAGTTTAAGTTGATTTTGGTCATTTAATATTTAGGAAAAATTAATACCAATCAATTAAAACTTAAAATAAATTAATTATGAAAAAAGGTATTTTATATGTAGCTTCTTTAACCTTTATGGTTGGAGCAATGTTATGCTTGTCGGGTTGTAATAATGATTTTGAGGAATACAACCAAGATCCCTATGCCATTACAGAAACGGATCTGGAAGCAGACTACCGGCTTGTCGGGGAGCCTTTCGTCAATATGATCCGCAACATTTATATACACAGACCAGAATGGCAACTACAACTACAGCAAAACCTCGTAGGAGATGTTTACTCTGGATACATGATGCCGCCAACACCATTTGCAGGAAATTCTAATAATATGACGTACAACTTAGTAGATGGTTGGAATACTTGGATTTGGAATCCCGCGTACAACAATGTGATGTCTTCTGCATTATTTGTCGAACAAAAAGCGGGAGATGATTTCCCAGAATTTATTGCTTGGTCTAAGATCGTAAAGGTTGCCGCTATGCATCGTCTGACGGATATATTTGGCCCCATCATTTACACCCAGTTTGGGAATGTAGAAAAAGACGGTACCATTGGTTATGATTGCCAAGATGTAGTATACGATAACTTGTTTAAAGACCTCAACAGTGCCATAGCAGAGTTAGATGAATTTAGAGCCAATAGTGCTGCTGAGCCTTTTGCCCAGTTTGATGAAGTATATGGCGGGGATATGACAAAGTGGGTACAACTGGCCAACTCTTTAAGGTTGCGTTTGGCTATGCGGGTTTCAAAAGTTGATCCTGCCAGAGCACAAACGGAAGCAGAAAAAGCCATGAACCATCCTGACGGAGTCATCACTTCTAATGATGGTAATTTCACCGTCAAGAATGATGTGGCTCATCCGCTGAATACTATAAATAGTGCTTGGGGGGATATCCGCATGGGGGCACCAATGCAATCTATTTTGATGGGACTCAATGACCCTCGGATAGGTACTTATTTTCAAGTGTCTGAAAGAACCGGAGATTATCAAGGCATCCGCCAAGGAATTGAGATTGAAGATAAAGGAGATTATGTTGACTTTTCCACACTTCAGAATTTAGGAGATGTACAGTTGATGACCGCAGCGGAGGTTTATTTTCTTCGTGCAGAAGGCGCACTTTGGGGTTGGAACAACATGGGGGGCACTGCCCAAGAATTATACGAACTGGGGGTAACAACTTCTTTTGAGCAACATGGTTTGAGTGGGGTAAGCGATTACCTAGCTGATGATACCAGTACTCCGGCTCCTTACAATGATCCGCAAAACAATGATAACAATGTAGATACAGGTTCTTCATATTTGAGTACGATAACCGTTGCTTGGGAAGGAGATGGTAATGAATTGGAGCGGATCATTACACAAAAATGGATCGCTATGTTTCCAGATGGACAAGAGGCTTGGTCAGAATATCGGAGGACAGGTTTCCCCGTTTTATTTCCTGTAATGGTAAATAATAGTGGTGGAGAGATTGATACCGAAGCACAAATCAAGCGGATTAAGTACATCTCTGGAGAGTATGCACAAAATCCGAATGGTGTCCAAACGGGCGTAAGTTGTTTAGGCGGTAGTGATACAGGAGGTACTGCGCTTTGGTGGGATGTGGATTGATTGTAATTTTTTTAGATACAAATCTGGGTAATAGCTTCTAAGCTATTGCCTAGATTTGAAATACTCACCATAATTTTGTTGTAATCCGATTTTTTTAGCGTTTGTGGAGATTTTAAAATTTGATTTTAAATTCCCCGTAAACGCTAATTTTTTATACCTTTAGGTAGGTTTTAAGTTGATGAGAAAATTACTGGAAAATTGTGGGAAGACTTTGTTAAACAAACCATTATGAAAATTTTAAAAGTACTATCTTTCCTGTTTTTGTTACTATTCATGCTACAATGCACCAATACAAAAACGCCAGAATCTACCCCTGCTAACATTAATACAACGTTCATTCCCTTCCCGCAAAAATTAGAATCTTCAGGCCATTTTTCAAACATCAATAACATTAAGCTATCCGATCAAGGAGTTGCTGTTGAACAATTCTTACCTTGGCTGACAACTTGGCCAATCCCAGTAGAAAAGACAAAGGCAGGGGAAAAAGCAAACCTAACCCTTAAAAATATCCCAACATTAAAAGCAGGAGCCTACACCCTTGCTATTCGTGAAAATGATTTTGAAATCCAGCACAAAGATCCAGAAGGATTAAGGAATGCATTGAGTACGGTGCATCAATTGTTAGAATTTAATGAAAGTAAACTGCCCATATTGGAGATCGCGGACGAGCGGGCTTTCCCATATCGAGGTATGCACCTTGATGTAGCACGGCACATGTTCCCTGTATCGGATATAAAACGCTATATTGATTATCTGGCTTTCTATAAATTAAACTATTTTCACTGGCATTTAACGGACGACCAAGGTTGGCGTATTGAAATCAAAAAATATCCCAAGCTTCAGGAAATTGCCGCTTACCGGAAGGAAACCCTCGTCGGTCATTACAACGATCAACCACATCAATTTGACGGTAAAAAATATGGTGGATATTACACCCAAGAAGAAATCAAAGATGTGGTGGCCTATGCCCATGCAAGAGGGATTGAAGTCATTCCTGAAATTGATGTTCCCGGACATAGTGCGGCTATCTTGGCCGCTTATCCGGAATTTGGCTGTATAGAGAAGACATACGAAACTGGCACGAAGTGGGGTGTTTTTTTTGATGTCCTTTGTCCCAAAGAAGAAACCTTTCAATTCCTCAGTGATATATTCGATGAAGTGATCGCGCTCTTTCCTTCACAATATGTACACATTGGTGGGGATGAGTGCCCTAAAGATCAATGGAAAGAAAGTGCTTTTTGCAAAAAACTAAAAAAAGAGAATAATTTAAAGGATGAACACGAACTACAAAGTTATTTTATTAAACGAGTAGAAAAAATAATCAACGATAAAGGTCGGAAGATTATTGGTTGGGATGAAATCCTCGAAGGAGGGCTAGCGCCCAATGCAACCATTACCTCTTGGAGAGGTATTGAGGGCGGGATTGATGCAGCACAGTTGCATCATCCCGCTATCATGGCGCCGAGTTCTCATTGCTATTTTGATTATTATCAATCAGAAGACCCAGACGAACCATTGGCCATCGGGAACCTCATCCCTTATGAGAAAGTATACCATTGGAAACCGATTCCAGAGGAACTGCCCGACTCTTTGCATCAATTTATCATCGGAGGGCAAGGTTGCATTTGGACAGAGTATATGAAAGATTTTAAAAAGGTGGAATATATGGGATTGGTTAGAATGGCAACGCTAGCTGAAGTTTTATGGGGAAAAAATAGTTCCGACATTGATGCCTTTACCAATGCCTTATTTAATCATATTGTATATTGGAAAAAAGAAAAAGCAAATATTGCAAATCACTTGTTAGATATTCAGACGAGCGTAGAAATGGAACCCGGTAAAGGGGTTTATGTTACCTTAAAAACACCGCTTAATGATGCCAATAAATATAGTAAGAAGCCTACTACAAAAGATTTCACTTCTTTTGAAACAGATAAAATATGGCTTGAAGAAGATGGCAACTACCAATTTTATGCAGCATTACAGGGGCAGAAAGGGAGAACGAAGGACATCAAGTTTCAGGGTCATAAAGGCAATCTAGCTAAAGTTACTTTGAAAACTAAACCTTCAGAAAGATTTACTGGCAATGGGCCACAAAGTGTTTTTAATGGGATTAAAGGTTTTGAGGATCGCTATGGTGGTTCGGAGTGGTTGGGCTTCAGTGGAGATGATTTTGATGCGACCCTTACTTTTGATACACCACAAAATATACAATCCCTATCCTTCAAATTTTTCAAAGGAGAGGGGCAGTGGATTTATCTACCGGCAAAAATAGAAGTCTACAATATATCCGATAAAGCAAAGCGACAACTGCTGGTCGAAACCAATAAAATTGAATCAGAAGGGAAAATATCCAACATTACGCTTCCTTTTTCAGCAGCAACGGTATCAAAACTAAATATTGTCGTCAAAAATTTTGGTAAAATCCCTGAAGGAAGACAAGGTGGTGGTAATGAAGCATTTTTATTTGTAGATGAAATTGAAATTAAATAGAGTGCATAACAGAAGGGGGGCAAAGGGAAATTGCGCGAAAGCAACCCTGCCTGCGTGGACTTGTCAGGCAGGCCCATTGGGGATGTAGGGGAGGCAAGAGCAAAATTTTCCTTTGTACCCGATAGAAATTGAAATTAGATAATATTCAAATTTGGGAGTTCGCTTCAAGCTAGTTCCCAAATTTGCAAGCAAAACAAAATCAAAACAATATGGGACTTTCAACATTAGACTGGATTTTTATCGCAGCATTTTTCGTCGTATCGCTCGTCATCGGTGTTATTGCCTCGAAACAAAGTGGCAAGAGTTCGGCAGACTTTTTTCTTTCTGGTAGAAATATGCCCTGGTGGTTGTTGGGGGTATCTATGGTGGCCACGACTTTCTCTGCTGATACCCCGAACCTTGTAACGGACCTTATCCGTAAAGATGGTGTTGCAGGAAACTGGGTTTGGTGGGCTTTCCTCGTAACAGGAATGCTGACTGTTTTTGTCTATGCCCGTTTGTGGCGGCGTTCCGGCGTGCTGACCGATCTTGCCTTTTACGAATTGCGCTATAGCGGAAAAGAAGCCGCCTTCTTGCGTGGATTCCGAGCGATCTATCTGGGTGTTGTTTTTAATATCCTCGTGATGGCTACAGTTTGTTTGGCTGCTATTAAAATCGGAAGTACGCTCCTAAATCTGTCGCCTATTCAAACATTGACTATTGCATCCGTCGTTACGGTAGCTTACTCCGCGATGGGTGGCCTGCGTGGGATTATTCTAACCGATTTTTTCCAGTTTATACTTGCCATGATCGGGACGGTCTGGGCTGCTGTGGTCATTGTGAATCTACCTGAAGTGGGCGGATTGGAAACCATGCTCCAACACGAGAATGTAGTTGGTAAACTAGACTTGATTCCAGACATCAACAATACTGAAGTTTTCGTTACCCTCATGGTTATTCCTTTGGCTGTGCAATGGTGGGCTTCCTATTATCCCGGTGCAGAACCCGGTGGTGGAGGGTACATTGCGCAACGGATGCTAGCTGCCAAAGATGAAAAAAATGCCGTAGCAGCAACCTTATTTTTTAACATTGCCCACTATGCTTTGCGCCCCTGGCCTTGGATATTGATTGCCTTAGCGTCCTTGATTGTTTTCCCTGATTTGGATTCCATACAAAAGGCTTTCCCGAATATAGATAAAGGAGTTGTAGATGATGATCTTGCCTATTCTGCGATGCTGACCTACTTGCCGAATGGTTTGCTCGGTATTGTTGTGGCTTCCTTGATCGCCGCTTTTATGTCAACGATTTCTACCCATCTTAATTGGGGTTCTTCTTATGTCGTAAATGATTTTTATGCCCGCTTTATAAACCCTGATGCTAGTGAAAAACAACTGGTATTTATGGGGCGTATTTCTACTGTTATACTTATGGTGTTGGCAGCTTTTGTGGCCTTATTCTTAAACAATGCCAAAGAAGCATTCGGCATCATCGTCTTGATGGGAGCCGGAACAGGTTTACTTTTTATCCTGCGCTGGTTCTGGTGGCGGATCAATGCCTATAGTGAAATTGCCGCGATGGTCATTTCCTTTTTGGTGGCGGTGTATTTTAAGTTCATCAATCCTGGGCAATTAGCAGGTTATCAAGAATTGTTGGCGGGTGTCTTTATTACAACCATCGGTTGGATTGCTGTTACTTATATGACGGCTCCTGTTGCACAAAGCAAATTGGTTGATTTTTATAAATTGATAAAACCGCATGGCTATGGTTGGAAACCTGTTGTACAAAAAGCATTGGCTGCTAATGATCTGAAACAATCAGATATATCGGTAGGGAAATTACCGACGGAAATCATGAGTATGTTTGCCGGTATATTTATGGTTTATGGTATTTTAATGTCAACGGGACTTTTCTTCTATGGTAATTATACCAAAATGTTTATCGGCCTAGTGGTCGCGGCTATTTCTGGTTTTATTATTTGGAAAAATTGGAAGACAGAAAATTAGTTGTGATAAGATATATGGAATAAGTATTGTTAGTTAAACTTTTCTTCAATTATATGGTTTACTACTTTAAAATAAAAAAGTAATCTAATGAGAAGTTTAATTTTTATAGCCATACTTTTTGGGCTAAGTGCCTGTACAATGAACAAGTCAGTTGTCGTAATTCCTGCGGGGCAAACCATTGAGTTGGATTATCCTGACTATGAAGTCTATCGGGCAACATTGAAGAATAAGGGGGGAAAAGGTTTGGAGGTTGCGGTGTTGTCTAAAGACGAGAACAAACAAATTCGAGGATTTGGATTGGGAACCCTAGGCAAGGTAGATGTCATGGTTGAGGCCGCTAATAAATTAGTGTTGCGAAACAAAAATAAATCGGATGCTTCAGTAGCGGTAGCAATTGAAAAAGAGCAACCTTCCGTTTTCGATAAAAAAGGGGAATATGTCAGTTTTATACTCAGAAATACAACTGCAAAATCAATTCCTTTGATTATACCTTCTGTCATGAATCCTAATTTGTCGCCTTTCTCTAAAAGTGGAGTTGATTTAAAATTGGGGCAGGAAATTCTTTTCAAGGCAAAAGGCAAAAAATATGTTTTGCTGACTGTTGATAAATCTATCGCAGAAGGAGATGAAATTAATGTTGCACAACTTTTAAAAGATAGAAAGGAGGCTTTGGGTTTGAAATAAACTTGTTTGATATTAGTTTGTTTTGCCCTGTGTGCCACCCAAATTTTAGATCTTAAAAATGTAAATATATTGTTATTATAATGAATGTTATGTTAAGTAAATAGTACGTTACGGTAGGGACAGGGCATGCCCTGTCCCTACCTGTTTCTACATTCCCATCAAACCTTCGCCCGTATTTTTATCAATAAACCCACGTTCTATTCCTGATCTAGGATCAAGATTCTCATGGTTGATAATATTTTCGTCAAGGTTAAATTTTTCCCTGAGTGTTTCAATCTCCAAGGCGGTATCAAAATAAATCCAGTGCGCAGAAGGCTTGCTCCAGGCTTGTCCAAAAAATGTAATTGGTATATTTTCAGAGACCAGATATCTGGCCACCTCCTGAAGTTGGCTTGATTGTATCAACGCTATTTTATCCATGATCGTTTTTTATAATTTTATATTTCTGAAAAGGAACCGTTAAACCTGTTTTATATCCTCTTTTTCCAAAATCATTTTTTCGGTTCCATATAAACCCGCCTTAAACATTGCCTTGCCCAATCGGAAGCATATGGGTACATAATAAAACTAATTTTTCACAATAACAATACCATGCGCTTTTAAAAAAGGCATAACTTTTTCAAAAATAGAATGGTCAGCCCCTAATTGTTCGCAAAAAATTAATCCTTTAGAGGTGATTTGTTTTTCCAAGAATAGCTTCAGTATGGCGACACAGAACAAGGCCGTGATCCTTTGCATGGAATTTAATGATGCTCTGGCAGGAGCAGAACAACTAATAGTCCAATGATTTTTCATTCTTTCATTTTCTACAGTAATAGTGGCGCAGGAGATGTTATCCGCTTGTTTAGACTCGACCATTTTTTTGGTTTGCAATAAATGGGCTTCATCGAAGAAACCATAATTGTGCATGAATTGAAAAAAGTGCATGAACCCTACCGGGCGAATATTGCGATAAGCAAAATTTCTAATCTCAACGGGAGCATTGTCCAATAAGTTTTCAAAACCGCTTTGACAAAGATAACTTTCGCAAGCAATACCAAACAAGGATGATGTTTCGTATCCTGCAAAGGCGGGGAAAACCTTTTTAGCCCCATCGACTAATTGCTCGGATGGATGCAGGAACTCCAAAACCATATCTTCGAAACACCATAAGAAAGGAAAAAAATTAGCTTGCGGAGAAAGTGATCCTGCCTTCACGACCAATTGTGCTATTCGGTCAAAATTTTGAAATACATGCCCGAGGATAAAATTAACCAATCCGGGACAAAAACCTGCGCCACAAATTACGGTAATCCCCTGTTCTTCGATAGCACTTTTATGCTCCAGATAAAAATCAGTTTCAAGGTCTGCCAGATCTATCAAGTCAATTTTATGCTTTAAAGCTAAGTGCAAGGATTTTTCTCCTAACCCTCCAGGCAATGTCCCAATTAAAAGATCACTATATTTTGAAAGTTCCTCCGGTCTGTCTATATGCAATACTGCTGGGATACGCATTTCGTCAACAAAATGTTGGATGGCTTTGGCAATTCGTCCATTTCCTATAATATCTATGATCATTTGAGTTGCATATTAGTTGGCAAACATTGAGCGGCATGGTGTATGTCTGCATTATAATATTTTAAACTATTTTTCTGTATAAATTTTTCTACTCTTTCTTTTATTTGCTCCGCAGGAATATTTTTTAAATCAAGCCCATTACTCGCTCCCATGAAACAATATTCCCCACAATGATAACAAGGCATAGTCAATTTACTAGCAGTAGTATATTTGAAAATAGATTTTAAGTTATCGTGCATTTCCTGCAAGAAGTCAAAATCCATGAAGGAACCCATCTGGAAAGAGCAGATTCCATTTTCAGTGAGGGCAGCACCAATGTCTTGATAAAATGCCTTGGAGAACAGTTTTTCTGATGGGCCAATGGCATCATTGCAATCAATAATGATGATGTCAAAATGGTTCTGAAATTTTTTCATGAAGGCCAGACCATCTTCAAACAAGACCTTAGCCTTCTCATGTTGGAAGGCGCCATCTGAAATAAAGGGTAAGTATTGTTGACAAATTTCGACAACTTTCCCATCAATATCAACCATCGTGCATTCTTCAATATCATGCTTGATGACTTCTCGCAAGGTGCCGCCATCTCCCCCTCCAATGATCAAAGCCCGTTTCGGATTGGGATGACATAGGATGTAAGGATGCGTAAGCATTTCATGATAGATGAACTCATCACTTTCCGAAAGTTGGACGATACCATCTAAAACAAGGACTTTTCCATAAACAGCATTCTCGAAGATTAAAATATCTTGAAAATCTGTTTTACCTTTATATATAAGTTGCTCAATTACGAATTTGTGGTGTATCTTCCCATATCTTTTTCCAGGGACAGTTCCCTCAGAAAAATAAATATCATTTTGAGGGGAGGATGTATTCTTCATTTTTTATTTTAATTTTTTAGTTATAATATGCACTGAAGCACACGATTCTTACCTGTATCGTTTTACACATACAGTTGATAAATAACAGTTACAATATATGGCTTGACTTATTTATCTAATGAGTCTTTATGTTTCCCTCTATATATGGTGTTGATCTCGAACCGCTCAGGTTTAAGCTGTTCTTTTAAATAGGTAATAGCTTCATGCGGAGAAGTGTGCTTTCCGCAGGTAAATATATCTAGTGCACAATATTGCTTTTCCGGCCAAGTATGGATAGAAATATGGCTTTCTCCCAAAATAGCAAAAGCCGTATATCCCATCGGGCTAAACCTATGTGCATCGTATTTCAATAGTTCACAATTGGCTTTGCGGGCAGCTTCCGTGATGGCGGCTTCAAAGTTAAATACGTCCTCCTCTATGCGGCATTCCCAAAATTCAGCAATAACATGAACGCCAACATATGCTTCCCTTTCATCTTGGAAACCGTTGACATGAAGATTATTTTCTATTGCATTAATAGGTGTGTTTAATTTTTTCAATTCCCTAGTGTGTTTGTTTTGTATAAAAAATTAATGAACTGATTTATTTTAAAAAAAAACAGCGATGACTATACAAATATAGAATATTCCAACATCAAAAACCAAACAAATTTAGCTAATTGTATGGCCTAATCCGAAGAAAATTTTCTATTCACTTTTTTGGGAAAGCATGAACGATCACACATTGTTTCCACAGACTACTTTTTGTAAATCATGACTGATGAAACAATCGGGATTCAACTCTACGATGAACGTGGAACCCTCCCCAACTTGGCTACGAACACGCAGCTTCCCTCCCTCACTTTCTACGATTTTCTGACAGGTCGATAGCCCAAGCCCTGTTCCTTCATATTGATCGTTTCGGTGTAATCGACTAAACATCTTGAAAATCTTCGGAACCATCTCTTCTGGGATACCAATGCCATTGTCCTGAAAAAGGAGCTGATGGCAACCTTCTTTTTCTATGGCACTAATTTGGATGGTCGGGGCTTCCGATTCATTGTATTTTATCCCGTTCTCGATGAGGTTCTTAAATAGCATAAATATCTTTGAGGCATTAAATTTTATACAAGGCAGTACATTATGGATGATGATTTCGGCATTTCGTTGCTTCAAGTATTCAGATATAGATTCCGTTATCGTCTTGACCAAAGCATTCAGATCTATCTGTTCTAGTTCTTCTTCGGCATTACTCGACAGTCGGGAAAACTCCAAAACATCTGTAATCAAGTTTTTAAGTCTGGTACTTCCCAATTTAATAAAGCTCAGATATTGTGAGACGTTTGGATTATTCATCCCAGCAATTTCCTTTTCCAATAAAACCGTAAAACTGATAATATTGGCTAAAGGTGTTTTCAGGTCATGTGAGGCGATGTATGCAAAACGCTCTAATTCACCATTTGATTTTTCCAGTTTTTCATTGGTGTTCTTTAATTCATCATTTGTCTTTTTTAAGGCTTCATTACTGTCTTCTAATAATGCTACTGTTTTTTTTACGAAATTTTCATTTACTTTTATATCTTGCTTTTGGCGATTAATCCAGAAGACATTCCGGATGTGTTCCTCCTCCAAATCTTCAACCACTTGGAGCAAGTCCCGTCTTTTTATATCCGTTGTTTCCAGTTGTTTAACCAGCTGCTTGAGCTGTTCAAATTTAGACATATCATCACTTTATTTTCAGTCCCATAACACTGCAAGTTACATTGTGAAAGTGACTCTTTTTGGATTCATAATTATTGCCAATTTCTCCTGCCGATAGAAATCCAACCATCGGTACTTCCCACACATTAAATAATTTTGTAACTTCATCTTTGAAAAAGGGGCCTAGAGAGTTGTATCTACCGATGCAATTACTAACCAATAAGGCATCTATATCTGGATAATCGTTTTTGACAATATTCAATTTTTCCGCCAGATTATTAATAATATCAATACTCGGGTTGGTGCAGAATTTAAACTTTGTACCAACAGGAACACTGCAAATATAATTCATAGATTGTCGCTCGATATTCAAGGTGAGGGCTGATTTCATAACGACTTGCCCATCATCCTGTACAACCTTGATCGGGTGGTTGCCTATGAAAACCAGCCTATCCTCCCCGCTAGCTATTTTCTCTAAATCAAAATAACTGAAATAATTATGAAATACCGACAGGGCTGGTTGGTTATCTATCTCTAACAGTTCATTTCCGGAAGACTTGGTTACGGTATGCGTGATGCCGATGCTATCCCAACCACTTATAGCGGCACCTATAAGGTTGATTTTGTCACAGTCAAAAATAATACTGGCGAGTCCTTCATGCAATAGGACACCATTAACGGCTACAGAAAAATTATTAAACTTAAGATCATCCATTGCATTTCCACCATGGATTGGAATTTGTTCGTGGGTAACGGATTGAATATCTTTGATCAGTAAATCTGATCTTACATTCATGCCGGATATAAGCGCGTATATTCCGGGGTTACTATACGTAGATTTTGCAAATTCTCCCAATTCAACTCCCGCATTCTGGGTTTCCGCGAAGGCTACCTTATGTATTGTATAGTAGCTTTTTGGGATATACATGAAAATGGCAGAGATTCCATTGTTGCTCAGGGTATTGTTTGTTATGATACCTGGAGTTGAAGCGCCAATATAGTCTACTTTGCGAGCAGCTAGATATTTATTAATAGCTGCGAATTCCGAATGAACATCGTAATAAATGATCCCAACTGTTGGCAATCCATTTTGAGCAACCTGCTTTTCAAACTCTATTTTAAACTGTGTGAAATCCTGACCGTGTACGGTAAATGCTACCTTATTTTTTATTTGCATGCTGACATATTTTTAATGTTCTATATAAATTTTGCACCTCAAGTACCTTTTTAATCAAACTTACTTAATGATGTAATTTTAGGGCAACGATAATTATACCAGTAACTGATGTTCACCCTACTTTTTTTTTATTACCCTACAGATTCCCAACCACTTGTAAGGATAAAATTATTTTTCTTGTTGGGTTTTATACAAATTATTGATAATCAAATGTTTCAGTTGCCTTCGCTAAACCTTCTGTAGCGCTCATGATGTACCTATTTATACAATTGATGTAGTCGTGATGTACTATTAGATTATCTAGAAGTTGTTTTTTAGAGTATTATTGTTGAATATTTTTCATATATTTAAAACATTATTTTGATTAATCATGATCAAAATCCATCTTAACACAATTAAATGAAGGTACTCACACTTTTCTTTTACTTCCTTCCCTTCTGTTTGTTGGCGCAATTGCCCAGTATCCCTATAGATTTTGAGCCTTCCACCATTAATTATACCTATTATGACTTTGGTGGCGTAGTGACAAATGGTAGCATTCCCAATCCGGATGCATCAGGAGAAAATACAAGTTCGCAAGTACTGCAACTGACTAAAATTGCTGGGGCAGAAACCTGGGGTGGATCGGCCATGCCATTGGAGTTTCCCATTGATTTTACTACAAATGGAAATATTTTAAGCTTAAAAGTTTATGCGCCCCGCGCCAATATTCCCATATTGCTAAAAGTGGAAGACACTTCTTCACCACCCAATCCGGATGGTTCTCCCTCCGTTTTTGCGCAGATCAGTATCAGTACCATAAATGTAAACACTTGGGAAGTCCTCGATTTTGATATGGCACTTCATCCCAATTTTGATCTTGCTAATAACTATAATCAGATTGTCTTATTCCCCGATTTTGGTTCCATCGGGCAAGGCGAGGTTTTCTATATAGATGATATCGCATTCGACATACCAGATCCACCTATTGATGAAGGCTGTATAGATACGATTCAATTGAATACTCATGTACACCTTACAGATAGTACCTTTCATGCAGAACATGTTTTAACTTCTGGTGGCTATGTCTCCGGTGAGCGCCAAGTTTATTATTATGCCGGTGGCGAAATCTGTCTTGATCTTGGATTTGCCGTAGATGCTGGCAATGAATTCACTGCCGAAATTGTAAACTGCTGCGTAGAAAAAACGTGGTACCAAGATGCAGATGGAGATGGGTTAGGGAATCCTTATGTCACAATACTAAGTTGTGAACAACCATCAGGATACGTAGAAACGCCTCGATTCAATATTGGATACACCACCCCAACATCTTATTCCGGATATACTTTAGTCTGGTCTGATGAGTTTGATAACAATATACTTGATCCTGCCAACTGGGGCTATGATTTGGGCGATGGTTGTCCTAATGTTTGTGGCTGGGGAAACAATGAAATTATTTGGTACCAAGAAGACAACGCTACTGTTGGAGATGATTTTTTAACAATAGAAGCACGGGAAGAGGCTGCTGGTGGCTACAATTACACTTCTTCTCGGATAAAAACACAAGGCAAGCAGAGTTTCCAATATGGTCGAGTTGACATCAGGGCTAAGCTACCTTATAGCCAAGGTATTTGGCCGGCCTTATGGATGTTGGGGGAAAACATCACGACAGTGGGCTGGCCTTCTTGTGGTGAAATTGATGTCATGGAACTAATAGGTGGTGGTGGCAATGATAGCGTGACGCACGGGACAGGCCATTGGAATAATAATGGTCATAACTATATGGGAGGGAGTTATAGTTTGGCGAATGGGATTTTTGCAGATCAGTTCCATGTTTTTTCTGTGATCTGGGATGCGAATCAAATCCAGTGGTTCGTTGATGACAATTTATTTTACACCCTTGATATTACTGACCCGACCCGAAGCGAATTCCACAATCCCTTTTTCTTCATTTTTAATGTTTCCGTCGGAGGCAACTGGCCTGGCTATCCCGATGCGACGTCAGTATTCCCACAAACTATGGTTGTAGATTATATTCGGGTTTTCCAATAAGTTTGTGTTTATAAGAAGTGAGTTTTATAAACAAAATTTGAACATATGACAAATTGGGTGCAACTAAGTCAATAACTATCCTCCCCCTATCCCCCTCCTGAGGGGGAAATGGCCTTTCGGCATTAGAGCGATCTCCCCCTCGGGAGGGGGCGGAGGGAGGATTTCTGAAACCCATAATTAGATCGTGATACTACTTAACAAAAATAAAACAAAAATAAAAACAGATTGAATTATGAATGTACGTTTTACTTTTTTATGGTCCCTAATACTGATACCATTTTCCTTGCTTGCCGGCAACATCACCTTTGAGGTGGATATGTCTTGTTATAACGGCACTTATAATACGGTACATGTGAATGGTACTTGGAATAATTGGTGTGGCGATTGTAATCCGTTGACCAACACCGGAGGTACCATCTGGTCTGGAACTTTTGACATTCCAGATGGCAACCATGAGTTCAAATTTACTGTTGATGGTTGGACAGACCAAGAAATATTTAACGGCTCCGAAGAATGTACTGGTCCACCGGCAGAGTTTGTCAATCGCTTGCTTACCGTTGCTGGAGATGCGACATATTCCGCTTTATGGAATAGCTGCACCGGTTCTTGTAATGCTTCCGGCGATGTTACTTTTTCCGTTGATATGAATTGTGCTGGGCTTAGTTTCACGACGGCTTATGTCAACGGTACTTTTAATGGCTGGTGTGGAACATGCAACCCCATGACAGATGACGATGGGGATGGCGTTTGGACATTGACGATGAATTTGCCTGCTGGCGACCATCAGTATAAGTATACGGTAGATGGTTGGACAGCACAGGAAATGTTTGATGGTTCGGAAGAATGCACTGGGCCTCCTGCAGAATTTGTAAATAGACTGTTAAGCGTTAGTGGAGATATGACAACTAGCAGTGGCTGGAACATTTGTGGCGCTTGTCCTGTTTCGGAGTCTTTGGTCAATTTCTGTGTAGACATGACCGAAAGTGGCGAAACTTTTGGAACCGTACATGTGAATGGTACTTGGAACAATTGGTGTGGTGATTGTAACCCATTGGCCGATGATGACGGTGATGGCATTTGGTGTGGCGAATTCTCTATTCCAGATGGCGATCATGAATTTAAATTTACTTTCGATGGTTGGACAGGACAGGAAATATTCAGGGGAGGAGAACCTTGCACGGTAGTCATTAATGATTTCATCAACAGAAGTTTGAGTGTTGGAGGAGATATGAGTTATGATGCCGTGTGGAATGTTTGTGCTGCTGATCTGGCCAGTGTGCCGCAGCCGGGCATCATTACGCTCTGTGTATGTGTAGCCGATAGTCCGGCAGCTCCTGGGAATATTTTTCTGAATGGTACTTTTAATGACTGGTGTGGCGATTGCCTTCCAATGGAAAATGATGGTGGCGATAAATGGTGTGCCAAAAATCTACCCCTTCCTGCTGGGCCAATTCACTATAAATTTACCGTTGATGGTTGGACAGATCAAGAACAGTTAACCCCTGGCGATGATTGCACCATTACATTGGGAGGGTTTACCAATCGGGTTGCTTACATTGATGGCCATGCCAACCTCGGTACCGTAAGTTGGAACAGCTGTGATGAAGCGGTTGATGTTTCTTGCTTGATTGCGCTTCCAGTTGCCCTCACTTCATTTGATGCTCAACTCAAAGATGAAAATGTATTCTTAGATTGGCAAACATCCAGCGAATGGCAGACCAGTCATTTTGTTGTACAACATGCCGAAGATGGCATCAATTTCCAAGACCTGCATAAATTAACAGCTCGTGGAGCAGCAAACAAAAATACGAATTATAGTTTTGTCCATGAAAGCCCAGTATATGGCGACAATTACTATAGACTTAAGGAAGTAGATATAACCGGAGCCGTTACTTTCAGTAAAATTATCCAGATTCGTTATGATAAAAAAACGGAGTTAATGGTTATGCCTTCTGTAGCGAATGATTTGGTTACGGTTGTGTTGCCCACCGGAAATACTGAAGGCTTGATTGAAGTATACAATATTTTTGGCGCTAAATTATTTTCTATTCCGGCAGCAGGCAACGCCAAAATGGATTTATCCATCGGTGATTATGCCAATGGACATTACATTGTTGTTTATCAAACAGGGTCAGAAATTTTAACTCGACGGATTATTAAAATCTAAATGTCCTATATATCCAAAGCTACTAACTAGCTTCAAGCGAGTCAGCAGCTTTTGCGAGAACAGTTAAACCGATAAGGGTTTTGCAAGTAATTTGTTACAAATGCAATACCTTTATCGGTTTTTATTTTGCCAATCCCTGTAGGGTTTTCTTTCCTAGTTTTCAGACAAAAATCGTGGCAGGTAGCGGTCAATTTCAATTGACCGATAGAAATCCCTGTCTGCATGGCTTGACAGGCAGGCTGTAAAATCAATAAATCCTGTTCCAGACTTTCACGGAATTTATCAAAGAATCAATTTTATTAAATTTTTTTCATTTCTCAGGTAACCTTTTGATCCGGTTATATACTAATGTTATGTATTCATTATTTATTTAATATTAAAACTTAACCTTTAAAACTTTTTTATCATGTCAAATACAAAAAAATTAGAAAACGGAGCCGCTACAGAAATGATCATGGGAGCTTATCTTATAAAAGGTACCATGGGAACAGACCGGATGGGCGCAGCAAGGATGAACTTTACCCTTGTAGTTGTTCCTAGCAACGAAAGTATTACCGGTGAAGTAGAAATCACACAAGCTATTTCCGGACCCAATGCCATTCTTAGATTTCCTGTTACCGGAGAAATCAAAGCTACTGGATTGGGAGATAAAACCCAAGCGGTAAGCTTATCCGGAAAACACCCTTATGCTGCTGAATCAGGAGTTGGCCTTATGTTGTTGCCGTTTACAGCTAACATGTCTATTGACAATAAGTGGAACGGAACAGGTAGCTGTCAGTATGGCATTAACGGAGAGAAAAAAATTGAAAATGCTACTGTAAAACCAGTTTAACCCAATTTCGCTTACCAAATGCAAAACAAAGAGTCAATCCTCAAATGACTCTATGAAAATTAAGAAATACCTGCTTCGGCGGGTATTTTTTATTGTAGGAACCAACCTACAAACCCAGAATAAATTAAACATATTAATGTTTAACTCATGTTTAAAATACCCTATATTCGTTAGTTCACATTCCCAATAATTTCATACTTTTGTTATAGCATTTATAAGAATCTGTCATCTTTAAAAATGCTAGCCCTCACCTTTTTATTCCTTCCCAAATTCCGCAAAACCGTTTACTTATCCTGATTAGGGATAAGTGCTAAGCTGTATACTAAACTTTGAAAGTTTAGTATACAGCTTAGTCGTAGTTAATACATCATAGATATATTGCCTGTTTCAACTTATAACCTCATGAGAAATTCACAACATATCAACCTGTATTTTTTCATTCAAAAAATACTAAACACCCGATTTTTACATAAAAATGTAATGACGGGAATTATTCTCCTCCTGTACTTTTGCCAAAATCATACTTTTGCACAAAGCTGTACTTTTAATGCTGGGCAAGGTCCTGCATTTATGATAGATTTGGACGACAGCCCTGCATTACCCCTTATGGATAATGCCCCGGTTTTTACACCTGCACTGGGTAGTATCGTTACCCTTGAGACAGATATGAATATCACACTCTGTTTCTGGGGAGACATGGCGCAGGTAGACCGAACCTTTGATGTGATCATCTCTGGCCAGACTTTCCCAACAGGAGGATTTATCACCATACCAACGGCCGGCTCTCCGGAGTGCGTCAACTTCATGGTGCCGATGGCCTTGGTGGAAGCCGATCTTGCTGATGGAGATATTGATATTTCCTATGATAATTTTGGTGCCGATTGGGGGCCACAAACTCCGGCTGACTCAGCAGGTGATGAATTCAACGCACAGGTAGAAATGATCGACTTTGCTTATGCTGTTCCCCTCACATTGGATGATCCAATAGATCGATGCCAAGATGATCCTGCGGACATGGTCTTCACTGCTACCCCAGCTCCGGGCACGGCTCCCGGCGATATGGGTAGTTTCTCCATCTTCCCGCCCAACACGGCTGGCTTTATGGATAATGGAGACGGCACCGCAACATTGGATGTTTCGGCAGCTACGCCCGGTAATTACAATATTATTTATACCTATGTTCTAGATGGGTGCAACTTTTCTGTTTCTTCTTTTGGCAACATGGATACGGTGACGGTTTTCCCAACTCCAGTAGCCAGCCTTCAGGAGACTTTTGTAGATTGTATCGTGCCGGGAACCGAAATCAACTTGGAGGTCATGTTCGACGGTCGCAACGATACCGGAGGGACGTTTACGGCTTCCCCTGCTGCAACCATCAATGGTAATATGCTTACGGTTCCACCTAATGGGGGTTGCTTTACCATTAGCTATGCTGTAGATAACCCTAATAATTGTCCCAACGGGCCTTATATGGATAGTGCCGAATTGTTACTTACAACAAGGCCAGATCCCGACTTTTCTATTTCCGGTGCGATGTCTCCGGTTTGTAGTGATGGCACCACCATTGATGTTGATATTATCAACCTTAACAACGGGCCTTCTCCCGAATTAACGCTCGACGGTAACCCTATTGCTTTTGGCACAAACAGCCTTCCCGTGCCTGCTACTGCGGGAGCCGTTACCTATGATATATGCCTTACGGAAAGCAATATTTTCCCTCCTGCTTGTGGGACAAATCCACCTGCGGATTACACGCCCTGTTCCGTTACGGAGTGCAGGTCTTTTACCATTTATAATGATGGTGCAGGTTGCGGAGCAGACGCACCCTTCCCCATCGAGTGTCCACCATCTGAAGAAAACCTCGCTTCTCCATGCCCGATTACGGTAGATCCCGATTTGGATATTGCCTGTAGTTTTTTCGCCCTTCCGGGAATTGAAATGGTCGATGCAAGCCTTGATCCCGATGCAGATATATTATCCTCTTGTGAAGCGGATTCGCTTTGCTTTGATTGGGAAGGTGGGCTTGAAGGAGACTTGGGAGACATTGCGGGTAGTGGCCCCACGTTAGGAGAATTAAACCCAGCAACAGAAATCATCTGTGCGGTCATCACTTTTGAAATTTGTATTCCGCTACCCATTGTAGATGATATATGTATTGACCCTTTGCCGCTAGGTGACTTCGAAGATGCTTGTGACCAAACGATAGGAGAATTTATCGTTACAACGTTAAATGTATTGTTAGGTGGTGATGGCGGCGGCGGTATTATTGTGGCCGATACAGATGGTGATGGCAGCTTTGATCTGATCATCGACGAGTACGAATTTCCAGAAAGTGGACAAGATATTTGCATTCCTAATAACAATACTTTTGGGCAAAACGGTTCTATCACCATCAGGAATGTGGTCTCTTGGCCTTTTACACCTGAAGACGTTTGTGGTACGCCAAATTCCCAACAGATAGATTTATTGGAACTCTTGCCTATTGGAGCGATTCCTTTAGTCGGTTCTATTATTGAAGATCTTTTGGCAACAGCCGGTTGTAATGTCAATCTCGTTTTCTCCGATGAAGAAACGGTTCAAATTCCAGTGTTAAACAATAGTCCTCCGGAATTTTTCAATTGCAATGAAAGTGGCTATGTTTTCTCCGAAGATTTTTCTTGTGACACTGAAGTGAATTGGTCTATTCCATTGGCTTATGATCCTTGTAATGGAGATCGCCTGGTTTACTATGGAAGAACCGCCGGTACGGATGATACTTTTTACAATGGCACACCACCGGATGTTGTCACTATTGATAACTCTGGTTTGTACCAAACGGCTGGCCCCATTATCGGTTCTGATTTGCCGCCCGGAACGTACTCCGTCACTTATACCGCTTACTCTTGTGCAGGTATTGCTGGAGAATGTACTTTTCCCGTTGTCGTTACTGCAGGTGATCCAGTATTGGCTTGCCCTTCAGACATGACACTCAATACCGATGTTGATAATTGTGAAGCTTATGTAACAGGACTTACCCCTTCACAAGGAATTGGTTGCGCGACCATTATCAACTATGCGGTCACTTATCCGGCAGGATCGGGCTTCACCGATGTTGCCACCAACACGATGTTTTCACAAGCGGATTTGGGTACGCATAATGATGCCAGTGGCTTAGCTTTCCCGTTGGGAACAACAACCGTTGAATACACCATGATGGTGGATATTGATGGCAATGGTGATGTACTTGGCGCAAACGAAACACAAACCTGCGCTTTTACCATTACCATAGAAGATACGCAAAAACCCGTTGCGGAATGTCGTTACTTTGATGTACAATTAGACAATACAGGCAATGCAACTATTTTCGCAGTAGACCAATTAGATGGTTCTTTGTTTATTGATGGCGGCAGTTCCGATAATTGTGATCCTAATCCAACTATTGAAGTTGCTATCCCCGGAGGTACGCCAGGAGATTCTGTATCTTTTGATTGCTCTAATGTTGGAACCAACTATATCAACCTTATCGTAACAGATGCCGCTGGCAATGTTGCCACCTGTATCGCGGAAATAAATGTGATTGATTTCTTTGATAATGTACAATTGGAATTAGATGCACCTGAAATTTGCCTTGAAGCAAACAACCCCGTTCAACTGGATTTTGCCAATTATCTCAACATTACACTTCCGAATGGACAAGCCATCACCCATGCCAACGTTGCCGACAACACCTTCCTTGGCGATGCTGTTGGTGCTTTTGGTATTACAGCTTTTGCCCCTCATCCCGGCACGACTTCTACTGATCCGGGAACCATTACCACCGATGGTATTTATACGCCCGGTGCAGGCTCTGGTTATGTAACCATTTCCTACGTGGTAGCCTTGCCCGGTGTTTCGATTCCTCAAAATGGTAACATTGCGCTTGCAGGTTGTTTGAAGATTGTGCATGCGACTTTTGAATTGCGCCAAGCGCTAGACATGGCTTCGCCCGAATGTGTTTGTGGTGACGGGGAAGAAAGAGCCGTTGATCTCGGCGTCATTTCTGGTGGATTAGAACCGTACACCATTCAATACAGTGGTGGACAATTGGATTTGGATGGCGACGGTGTCAGTGATGATGTGGATGGTTCCTATATTTATGGAGAAAGTAACGGTCATGATATTAATGACTTTATGGAAGACTTAGGAGAAATCCGAGTTTTATATACACAACCGACTTGGTCGTTTACTATCGTAGATGCAAGGGGCTGCGAACTGTTCCGTTCCGGTTCTTGCGACAATGATGATGATACGGCTAGTCCGCAAATTCTTTGTGCAAATGATGTGACGATCAATGTGGATACCGCCTTGTGCACATCCCGCTATACTTGGCAGCATGAAATCCCGACGGATAATTGTACTGTCGTGCAATACAGCTACCAGATTACGAATCCAGATGGTAGCACTACCGGATCATTGGAACTTGATCCTTTATTAAACATTGAACCCGGCACGCCGCTGTCTGAACTGTTGGAGAGCAGCTACGATTTCCAATTGGGCACCAGCACCGTTTCTTATTATGCTGAAGATGCCGTTGGTAAT
Organism: Saprospiraceae bacterium; assembly: GCA_020627865.1. Lineage (GTDB taxonomy): Bacteria > Bacteroidota > Bacteroidia > Chitinophagales > Saprospiraceae > JAHDGC01. Next base: position 29,617 of record JAHDGC010000003.1, read on the forward strand.
TTTGCAACCTGCTCCTTCGATGTTATCGTTGAGGATGACCAGCATCCTATTCCGCAATGTCGCTTTTTTGATATACAACTAGACAACACCGGCAATGCCATCATTTTTGCCATAGATCAACTGGATGGTTCTTTATTCGTGGACAATGGTAGCTTCGATCACTGCGACCTCAATCCATTGATTCAGATTGCGACCATAGGCGGTACACCCGGCCCATCCGTATCCTTTGATTGTACCGACATCGGCCCGAACCTGATCGAACTCATCGTGACAGATTCTTCTGGCAATGTCGCTTCCTGTTTTGCAGAAATAAATGTGATTGATTTCCTTGATGATGTCTTACTTGAACTAGATGCACCTGAAATTTGCCTTGAGGCGAACAACCCCGTTCAACTGGATTTTGCAAACTATTTTAACATTACACTTCCAAATGGACAAGCCGTCACGCATGCTGAAGTTGAGGACAACCTTTTCCTAGGGGATGCTAGTGGCGCTTTCGGCATTACAGCATTCGATCCGCATCCGAGTTCTACTTCGACCGATCCGGGCAGCATCACCGCCGATGGCATCTACACACCTGGTGCAGGCTCCGGCTTTGTAACGGTCTCTTATGTGATTGCCTTGCCCGGCACCATCATTCCACAAAATGACAACACCGTGTTGGATGGATGCTTTGAAATTGTACATACTACTTTTGAATTAAGACAACCACTAGACATGGATGCTCCAGAATGTATTTGCGGAACTGGAGAAGAAAGAGCTGTTGACCTCGGTGTCATTTCTGGTGGTTTGGAACCATACACGATTTCGTATACGGGCAGCCAACTGGATTTGGATGGCGATGGTGTCAGCGATGATGTAGACGGCACTTACATTTATGATGTTAGCAATGGTCATGATATTGATGACTTTATGGAAGACTTAGGAGAAATCCGAGTTTTATATACACAGCCGACTTGGTCTTTCACTATCGTAGATGCGAGAGGTTGTGAACTTTTCCGTTCTGGTTCTTGCGACAATGATGACGATACGGCTGACCCAGAAGTACTTTGCATCAATGATGTTTTCCTCAGTGCAGATTCTGCCCAATGCGTCGCGCAATACAATTGGCAACATGCTATTCCAACAGACAACTGTACGGTTGTCCAATATAGTTATGAAATTCTAAATCCAGATGGTACCATTGTTGGGCCATACGAATTAGATGCCTTATTGAATATTGAACCGGGCACGCCATTACCAGAACTGATAGAAGCCACTTATGGTTTCCCTCTAGGAACAACGGTCGTTTCTTACTATGTAGAAGATGCTGTGGGCAATTTCGATACTTGCGCTTTTGAAGTCACCGTGATAGACGAAGAGCCGCCAGCTTTCATCAACTGCCCATATCCTGACGTGGTCGAAAATGCAGAAACTGACCTTTGTGATGCTTATGTCAATTTTGCCTTGCCGCTGGCTATTGATAATTGTGCGACACCAACGGTAACACAAATTGATAACACCGGACTTACATCCGGAGATCGTTTCCCTGTCGGAACAACAGTTTTATATTTTCAAGCTGAAGATGATTTTGGCAACAAAGATACTTGCCGTGTGAAAGTTATCGTCAATGATTATTGGGAAGTGCCCACTATTGCTTGTCCAGAAAATGTTGTACAAGATAATGACGATTGGTCTTGTGATGCTGTTGTCGATGATATTGCTCCGGTTATAGCCAGTTCATGCCAAGACAATCTTGCTGTCACCTACTCCATTTTTGGGGATGCGGATTTAACGGAACGTTTAGCCTGCGGTGTCTGGGATGCCAGTGGAGAAGCCTTCCCTGCCGGAACAAGTTATGTACAATACACCGTTCGCAATCAAGCTTTATTATTAATAACAGAAATCGCACAATCTACCGCAATGGATCAATTGGAGATCACCAACTTTGGCCCAGCCGATTTGGATATTACTTGCATGACGATTACAAGGATAACGAGCAACCCAGCCGCAGATGAAATCCTTGGCCCATTGAATATGATTCCATCATTAGACGGAACCATTGTACCTTCGGGGAGTACGGCCGTTTTTGATTTCACCTTCGATGGTGGCTTGGCCATGCCGGCTTGTTACACCATTGCTTATAATGATTTAATTCTAGATCAAGTTGCTGTAAATGGCTATGCCGATTGTGCTGGATTTACCGGAACCTTGGACAGTGGCGATGTGTATAGAACTTGTGAAGATGACACAGACGATGCAGCAGATTGGACAACCATAAAATTATGTGAACCATTAACCATCGGGGAACTCAATCCTAACCTGGATGTGATGCCTGCCAATGGGACACAGACTTCCTTCCAATCTATCCCGCCACATGAAGCAGAATGCGTTTTTGCCGTTACCATCAATGATGGGGAAAGTCCTTTCTGTGGTCGATTAGATGTTATCAACAATTATACAGGTGATGCTATTGATGTGATTTCTGAGGCGGCTTGTAACCAATCT
>JAHDGC010000541.1 GCA_020627865.1 Saprospiraceae bacterium
CACCGCACATCAATATTCTCCTGCACCGTAGTTGCCAAGCTCAAACCGACATAATCCACCTTAATCGGAAAAGACTTATGCTTCCGGTCTATCAAAACGGCAACCTCCACTTTTTTAGGCAAAATCTCCAACAAAGGCTTAATCGCATAAAAAATAGTGCGCCCCGTATTGGCCACATCATCAACAATAATGATAATTTTATGTTTCAATTCGGAAAGCGGCAAGCCAATATGGATTTCTTGTTCCAATGGCTGGGCAGGACTCAGTTTGATCTGGGTTAACCTGACTTTCCCCGGATGAATAGGCTCAATATGGTTTTTGATGTCTTGTGCTATATCAAGCCCCGTATTATTGATACCGGCGATGATGATTTCATCCTCACCATAATTGTGTTCTAAGATTTCGATGGATAATCGCTTGATTTTCTGTCTAATCTGCTGACTGTTGAGTAATTTCATTTTTTTATTTCAGAAAATGATATAATTTTGGGCATGAAGCTAATAAAACCATTAGTTTTTTAAAAATACTGCTGTTTCTTTTTGAGAAATAAGATAAGATTGTAAATTTAGCGCCTAAACCAATCACTGATAAACGAATCACCCCGTCTGCATGACTTTTCAGGCAGGTTGCCAAGCAGACAATAACGAACCACTATAAATAATATGCTTCAACAAATCGTTTTTAGTATAATCGTCTTTTATGCCCTCTGGAATGCCGGAAAACTCTACATGCGGGTACGCCGAAATATCCTCTTGGGCAAAGACGAAGATCTTACGGACAATCCTGGCAAACGCTGGCAAAATGTGATGCTGGTGGCCTTCGGGCAGAAGAAAATGTTCAAGCGTTGGATTCCCGCAGTTCTTCATTTATTTATCTATGTGGCTTTCCTGATGACGCAGGTAGAACTCCTCGAAATATTCATTGACGGTTTCTTCGGGGTACATCGTTTCTTTGCGCCATATTTGGGTATACTGTATCCCATTATCATCAGCTTCATAGAAATTTTATCGGTGCTGGCTTTTATCGCAACTATTGCGTTTCTTGCCAGAAGAAATGTCCTCAAAATTCCCCGTTTCCACAAATCGGAAATGACTTGGTGGCCGAAACTGGATGCCAACCTCATCCTTCTAGGAGAGTTAACCCTACTTATTGGCATTTTTTGTATGAATGGTGCTGATGTTGTATTGCAAAAAGTTGATCCAGAGCACTATCACCCAACGGGATTCTTTGCCATCAGCGGCTGGCTTGGCCCTTTGCTGTTTGGCTGGATGAATGAGGGGGGTTTGGTTATTATAGAACGCTTCGGCTGGTGGTTGCATATCCTGACCGTACTGGCCTTCCTCAATTATTTGCCGATTTCTAAGCATCTACATATCATGCTGGCTTTCCCGAATACTTGGTATGCCCGCCTGAACTCTAGAGGGGAAATGCCGAATATGCCAGAAGTAATGAACGAGGTCAAGTCTATGATGGGGTTGACTCCGGCAGCGGATATGGCTATGGATGATGAGCTACCAGAGTTTGGTGCCAATGATGTGACTAGCCTGAGTTGGAAAAATATCATGGATGCCTATACTTGTACAGAATGCGGGCGGTGTACTTCCGTCTGTCCGGCAAACCTCACGGGTAAAAAGCTATCTCCTCGTAAAATCCTGATGGACATCCGGGATAGGGCAGAGGAAGTCGGTAACAAAATTGATTCTGAAGAAACACGATACCTCAAAGCAGATGCTAAAGATAAGGCTTATGCTTTGACCAAAGATAATTTTGACGATGGCAAATCCTTATTCGATTACATCACGAGGGAGGAACTTCATGCTTGCACGACATGTAATGCCTGCGTGGAAGCTTGTCCTGTACTCATTAATCCACTTGATCCAATCTTAAGACTTCGTCGCTACGAAATCCTCACGGAATCTGCTGGCCCACAAGATTGGGTGCCGATGTTTACTTCCGTTGAAAATAGCGGCAGCGTCTGGCAAATTCCGGATGATCGTGACAAGTGGGCGAAGGATGCCGTAGGATCGTAATTACATTGCCCCCGTAGAGACGTAATGCATTACGTCTCTACGGGGAATATTTATAAAAACATAATTATCACACTATAATGTCAAACATAAATATCCCCATCATGGCCGATGTCGTGGCCGCAGGAAAGAACCCCGAAATTTTATTCTGGGTCGGTTGTGCCGGAAGCTACGATGCCCGTGCGCAGAAAGTCTCCATTGCTTTTTGCAAAATCCTGAACAAAGCAGGTATAGAATATGCCATTTTGGGTAAGGAGGAAAGCTGCACCGGAGACCCAGCTCGTCGTGCCGGAAATGAATTCGTTTTCCAAATGACGGCCTTACAAAATATTGAAACCCTGAACATGTACAAGGTCAAGAAAATTGTCTGTACCTGTCCTCATTGTTTTAATACTTTGAAAAATGAATATCCCGCTTTGGGCGGAAACTACGAAGTCATTCACCATACTCAGTTTTTGCAACAACTCATGGAAGAAGGCAAAATCAGTGTGCAGGGTGGTGCCTTTAGTGGTAAAAAAGTAACCTATCATGATTCTTGCTATATCGGTAGGGTTAACGGGATTTATGAAGTCCCTCGCCAATTGCTGGAAAAACTAGATAACCAACTTGTCGAGATGGAAAGGGGCAAAGAACGAGGACTTTGCTGTGGTGCGGGTGGTGCTCAAATGTTTAAAGAAGATGAACCTGGCGATAAACGGATCAATATCGAAAGAACTGAAGAGGCTCTCGATACTGGCGCCGAAATCATTGCTGCCAACTGCCCATTTTGCATCACCATGCTACAAGATGGCGTAAAAGCCAAAGAGAAACAGGATTCCGTGATGGTCTACGACCTCTCTCATCGTCAATAATATTAATCTGTAGAGCCGTAATGCATTACGGCTCATCTCTGTCATCGCAGCGATTTAAAAAATGAGGATCGCGAATGATCTAAAATTTAAAACATGAATCTATCTCCAACCAGCAAAGTCTGGGTCTACCAGAGCAAAAGGCCTTTCAATAAAGAGGAAGCCCTAGAACTCCAAACCCAACTGGATCAATTTGCACAGCAATGGACCAGCCACAACAACCAACTGCAAGCCTCGGCCGAGCTTCATCATAGTCGCTTTATCGTATTGATGGTAGATGAAACCCATGCTGGAGCAAGTGGTTGCTCTATTGATAAATCTGTCCATTTTCTTAAAGCGTTGGAGCAGCAATACCAAACTGACCTCTTTGACCGGATGCATTTTAGTTACTTAGAAAATAATGAAGTAGTTGCTGTGGATAGAAATGAATTTGCTGCTCACTACGAGGCCGGAAAAATCAATGACGAAACCTTAGTCTTTGATAACCTCGTCAAAACCAAAGCTGATTTTGATGCCAAATGGCAAGTTCCCTTAGGTTCCAGCTGGCACAAAAGAATGGTTTAATCCAAATATTACCCACCTTCATAGAACAAAATTGCCCGCAACCCCGTTTCCCAATTATCTTACTTGCACGATTCGTCTGACCATGAGCGAAGCGAATGATCTAAAAGTGAGAGACAACGAACGATCTAACAGCGAAGCGGTCTGACAATGAGCGAAACGAATGATCTAAAATCTAATAAACTATGTTCGGAAAAGTAAAAAAATGGCTAGGAATAGAAGGCGTTAAGGTAGACCTTGAATTGAATGACCCTTTCAGTGTGAAAACAGCTCTGGCCACGGGTAAAATCCTACTGTCCAGTATGCATGAGCAAACCGTCACTGGAATTCGGGTAAAAATGGTGGAACGCTATACCCGAGGCAGAGGTAAAAACAAACTAACGGATGAATACGAGATTGGAAGTATTGAATTGGAAAGGAAATTCATTGTTCCTGCAGAGGAAATTATCGAAGTGGACTTTGAATTACCCTTTGAACTGACTTATTCAGAAATGGATGAGTTACAGCAAAGTAATGTATTGATGGGAGCCGTAGTCGGCATGGCTAAGAAGTTGCAAAATGTGAACTCAGAATTTTTTGTTATTGCTGAGGCTAATGTTTCCGGAACTGCACTGCATCCTTTTGATCGGCAATTGGCGCTTGTGCATTAATTTTGTATAAAAAACGTAGAACCACAATGCATTGCGGTTCTACGTTTTTTCACCCTAATCCAAATACAACTGCTGCCCTGGAATAATAATCTCCTTATTATCCAGCTCATTCAAAGCCCGCAAAGAAGCTACACTCACCCCATAGCGATTGGAAATAGAATAAAGCGTATCATCAGCTTTTACCGTATACAATCTTCTAGAATTATAGTAAATAATATTGCCTCCAGAGCTGCTTGTTGTTCCTTTATTGGCAAAAGGCGCCGCAACCTGACGTTTAAGGCTAGAATTACCATACTCAATGGGAACACTCTTCGGCATACCTTTTGGCATTTCTTGCGAAGTGGTAGTGCTGCCTTTTGTTGTAGTCGTTGTAGTTGTTGTACTACTTGTCGTGTAAGCCAAGACAAGGCGTTGTCCCATATTGATTTTATCCGAACTAAGACCATTCAATCGTTTAATCTGATCTATGCTAATACCATATCTTTTTGCAATACTGTACAACGTTTCATTTCCTTTTACCGTATGCATGCCATCTGATGGAATAGCGTAAGGATTAACCCTGCCCTTTGAGGTATAGCCATAATCTTGCGGCACCACTGTACTGGCAGCCGCGGGCGATTTGGTATACAATTCCATACACGGATGAATCGTATTCGTGGTAATATTATTAAAAGCCTTGAGTTGCTTAACCGTCAGCCCATTCGTTCTGGCTATTCCGAATAGCGTCTCTTTAGGCTGTACAACGTGCATACCATAACGGGAGGTTTTTCCGCAAGGAGAAGGTCTACCTTTGGAAACAAAAGCTGGAGCAACTTTCAATATAGAGCAAACGTTAATATTCGTCTGGCGAGAAGTCATCCCATTCCATGCCCGAAGTTGCTTCACCGATACATTATACAGGCGGGCAATACCATAAAGCGTTTCCTTTGATTGTATAACATGTTCTCCTGAATTGGCAATAACACCGCATGGGCTAATGGTCGTTGAGCCTTTAGAGGAAACAACATCTGTTGTAGTTCTACTGGATGTGGATTGGTTAACCAAATATCCATTACGGAAAGTATTCCCACCGCAGGAAATGTTAGCCGGAAGGCCTGTACTTCTATCAAAATAGAGATTTCTATCTAAATCCTTATAAATCCCGCAAGTCAGTTGATCATGAACAGTACTTGGATAGCTACTCGTCGATGTAGTGGTTGTTGTAGTCGTAGCTCCTTTGTTCGCCAAAAGATCTCGATTCGGATCGTTCAACCATATCCCAGAGGAGTAAGTATTTCCTCCAAAATAACCATCGGCTGGCAATCCCGTACTTCTATCCATATAAAGACCGGTATCAACATTTTTGTAAATGGTAAAGGTCGGTTCGGGCTGGTTGTTTAAATCAGATTTATATACAACAGCATCTTTGTTCGGATTCGCTTTATTAAGCATAAAACCACCATTATAATGATTCCCTCCACATTCACCTGATGCGGGATA
>JAHDGC010000542.1 GCA_020627865.1 Saprospiraceae bacterium
CTTCATTCAGGGGAATATCTTCATCACAAAGCAAACGCAACACATAAAGGACAGCGCTATAAACAATAGAAGCATTTGCATTTAAATTGTTGGGATGAACGGGAGAAGTCTCCGCAAAATCAAAGGTAACATCATTTTTTGTAAAAGCAATTTTGACTTTTATTTCATAACCATCATCTAGTTTTTCCGAAGTCTCAAAATTTTGATTTTGATATTTTGCAATCAATTGATCCAAACTTTTTGTTGCTCTTCCTTTAAGGGCATTCATGTAATGGTGTACTTTCTCTAGACCATAATTTTTCACCATTTCATGTAAAGCCTCTGCTCCATTTTTTAGAGAAGCCAATGCTGCATTTATATCGGCCAAGTTTTCCGCAATAGAACGAGTCGGGTATTTTGCATCTTGCAATAAAGCTTTCATGCCATCCCAATTCGGCACACCATTTTTTAAAAGATAAAACGGAGCAATCACAACACCTTCTTCCACTAGGCTTGTCGCATCAGGAGGCATTGATCCAGGTCGGCTTCCCCCAATCTCGGCATGGTGTGCCCGATTGATCACATATCCGATAAGTTGATTTTTTTTATCATAAACGCCACACAACAAAGTTACATCTGGCAAGTGGGAACCTCCAAAACCGGGGTGATTCGTAATGATAACATCTCCTTTCCCTAAGGGAAAACTAGCCAGAATCAATCTCGCACAAATACCCAGACTTCCCAGATGTACGGGGATATGAGGTGCATTGACTAAAAGTTCCGCATTGGCATCCAGTAAGGCACAAGAAAAATCCAGCCGCTCTTTGATGTTTACAGAAAAAGCTGTTCTGCGCAATTGCTCGCCCATTGTTTCTGCAATGGCCATAAATCGTTGGGTAAAAAGCTCCAACGCAATGGCTTCCTTTTCTTCTTCTTGGAAGTTTGTTTTTTCTTGCCGCTTTTTTAAGATTGTATTTTTATGATCCCCAACAACAAGCTCCCACCCTGCCTTCAGATAACCTCCGGCGAAACGATTCTGCAATACGGCTGGACCAACAACAGTTGCCCCTTCTTTTAAAGCAGCCCAATCGTATACTGGAATTTTTTCTTTTTTGACAAATGTATCAACAATATATTTTTGGGGTTCCGGCTCATATTGATTCGCAACTTCATTGGCAACAGAAAACCTTTTTTCTTTAATAGCTAAAACGAGTTTACCACTCTCCACCTCTATTGCCTTACCTTTTGGCATATATCCGTATATCTTGTTATAATTCTCGCCAAAAATAGTTTCCAATACTGCTGCATCAAACGCTACTAAAGTTTTTCCTTCCCGAATACATTCTACCTCAACGGTACTTTCTTGATTAAAAAACCGGAGATAAATGAATGCATTTTTGATTACAAGATCAGCTTCCGATATGCCTTCTGTCTTTAACGCTTGCGAAGCTTTTTCATACAAGTTTTCAAAATCATTTTTCAACTTTTGAGAATAATTCTTCAATGGATAAAGTGCTTGAAATACCAAACTTTTTTCTACCCGAGCTTGCCCCATACCATAGGCACTAAAAATTCCCGCATCAAAAGGGAGCAAGACCTGCTCAATACTTAACAATTCGGACACATCACAAGCATGCACCCCACCTACACCTCCAAAAGCAAGTAAATTATATTCTTTGGGATCAACACCTTTCCTTATGGAAATCGTCTTGATGGCCGTAGCCATTTTTTCATTTGCAATTTGTTGGAAGCCCTCCAACAAATCTAGTAGTGTATATTGTTCCTTTTTGGTCCTGTTAATTATTTCACAAAGTTCTTTCAATCGTTCTATAGCCGCTTGTTTGTTAATCGGAATCGAAAAAGCCTCGGCATCCAACCTCCCCAACAACAAATTTACATCCGAAATAGTCAATGGCCCACCTGCTCCATAACAAGCAGGCCCAGGGAAAGCCGATGCACTTTCTGGCCCTACCTGAAGCTGAAAGCCATCAAAATAACAAATAGAACCACCTCCGGCAGCAACGGTTTCGATCGCTAGCGACGAACTAAGCATATGTGCATCCCCGACTGTTGTTGTAGTACTATAGTTTAACTTTCCACTATACAAAGCCGTATCTGTACTGGTGCCCCCCATATCCAAGGTCAATATTTTATCAATATTAAGTTCCCGCGCTAGCCTTTGTGCGGCTACTATACCACCAGCAGGACCACTTAGTAAGCTATCTTTTGCTGTGAAGCCATCCGCAGAAATCAACCCTCCGGCACTGCTCATCACGAGGATGTCTGCTTGTCCTAATGATTCCTTTATGCCATTTAAATATTGATGAATAACCGGCGTTAGATAAGCATTGACCAAGGCTGTTTCTGCACGAGGCAGTATTTGAATTTGAGGAGATAAACTTGTGGATGCTGTCACGAACGGAATGCCTTCCTTCTTTAATGCTTCTGCTAATTTTTGTTCATGTAATGAATTTTTATAAGCATTCATTAAGACAACCGCAACAGATTGAATTTTTGTTTTTTGTAGAATAGAAAGGATTCGTTTTATTTCGCTTTCGCGCAATTCAAACAAAATATTTCCGGATGCATCTATTCCCTCCTCTACCTCAATAACGGTTTGGTACAATTGCTTTTTTTCCGGAATATTTAGCTGAAAAAGATTCGGCCTTTGTTGGGTTCCAATTTTCAAAAGATCAGCAAATCCTTTAGTGATGAGTAAGGCCACAGGGGCACCTTTTCGTTCCAGCAGTGCATTGGTTCCTTTTGTAGTTCCTAGCCGCATTTGAATTGAAGGAAAAGGTTTATCTAAAGGTGTTTTTGTTAATAAACGGGCAGCCAATACCGGTGCTTCTTCACCAGCTGTAATGTCAAACTCGGTTCCGTCTTCGACATTATCTAAAGCTCTGGACAAGTGAATTTTTTGTTTTGCAAAATCTATTTTTTCAACAATAATTTCTTCCTCAGAAAAATCCGGAATATAAAACTGATAGGCTTTAAAAATATCGGCATCAATGCTCCAATTGGCTTCAAAAGACCATATGTATTCAGTTTCTTTTTGCAATAAAACTCCCCGCAGCATACCGCTACTTAAGACTTTGCAAGCAGAACGATTTCCATTCGGATCAATAGCAATACTATCTGTAAAAGTACCACCAGTGTCTACCCATATTTGCCATGTATTGGAATTTGTCATAAGTAAAGAATGGTAAAAATCAATATTTATAAAAAAATTAGGCAAAATATAAGGCTGTAATGACTCGGATTGAATACTAAGTCGTAATGCATCACGACTCTACTGCGCATGTATTGCTGCTATTCCCACCATATCTACAATCTGCCGGACACTCGCCCCCAATTGAAGAATATGTATCGGCTTTTTCATACCCAATAAAATAGGCCCGATAATATCCAAACCAGAAGCATGACCTAACAAATTGTAGGCAATATTCGCAGCAGCAAGGCTAGGGAAGATTAAAGTATTTGCCCGATGCCCTGCCAATTTTGAAAAGGGATAAAACTGTTTCAATACTTCAGGATTTAAAGCCATATGAGCTTGCATCTCCCCATCTACAATCCAATCTGGATGTTTTTTATGTAAAATCTTCGTAGCGTTATGCATCAAACGGGTATCCGCTTCGTCAAGGACAGAACCAAAATTGGAATAAGAAACCAAAGCGATCTTAGGTTCAATATCAAAAGATGCCACCTGCTCCGCCACCAACTCCGTGATGCTTGCCACATCCTCCGCCGTCATATCGGTATTCATCGTGGTATCTGCCAAGAACAAGGGGCCGAAACGAGTAATCAAGATATGGACACTGGCCACCTTTCGTACATCTTTCCTAGGGCCAATGATCTGAAGCGCCGGTCGAACGGTATAAGGATACTTTTTGGTCAACCCTCCAATCATCGCATCAGCATCCCCATTTTCCACCATCATTACGCCATAGTAGCTTCGGCTTCGCATAATATCTTGTGACTCTACAACAGTAACACCCTTTCGTTTTCTTTTTTCATAAAATAATTTACTGTAAAGCTGATGCTTTTCTTCTTCTTTTTCATCAAGGGGATTTTGAGGATCAATAATTCGAACTTGCGAAATATCTATGTTATGCTGCATTAAAATTGCCGCTATATTTTTAGCATTTCCCAACAAAATCGGTTCCGCAATCCGTTCTTCTAACACAACTTGCACAGCCTTCAAGACAGATACATTTTCAGCATCTGTAAAAACAACTTTTTTCACATCTTGCTTCGCCCTTGTTTCGATGACCTTAGAAAGCTTATTGTCATTCCCCATCCGTAAAGAAAGCTCCAACCTATACGCCTCCCAATCCGTAATTGGCTTTTGTGCAACACCCGTCTCCATCGCAGCTTTGGCCACTGCCGGAGCCACTGCCGTAATCAATCTTGGATCGACAGGTTTCGGGATAATATAATCTTTCCCAAAGCTCAAATCTACATTACCGTAGGCAATATTGACAATATCCGGAACGGGCTTTTTGGCTAAATCTGCGAGTGCGTAAACAGCGGCCAATTTCATCGCTTCATTGATTTCAGAAGCACGAACATCTAATGCTCCCCTGAAAATAAAAGGAAACCCTAACACATTGTTTACCTGATTAGGATAATCCGACCTACCTGTCGCCATAATACAATCTGGCCTTCCAGATTTTGCATCGGGGTAACTGATTTCGGGTGTTGGATTGGCCATTGCAAAAATGATGCATTCCGGTGCCATAACCTGAATCATTTCTTTATCAAGAATATTTCCTTTAGATAAGCCAACGAAAACATCTGCATTCTTCAGGATTTTCGCAAGCGGTGTGTTAAGGGCAACCGTTCCATTTACAAATTCCGGCTTTTTCCCATCCAGATTATCCCGATCGGGATGAATTAATCCCTTACTATCAAACATAAAAATGTTCTCCTTTTTTGCACCAAGAGAGACATAAATCCGAGTACAGGAAATAGCAGAAGCCCCTGCTCCATTGACCACGATTTTAACATTCGCAAAATCTTTTTTAACCAACTCCAAAGCATTGAGCAAAGCTGCTCCACTAATAATCGCTGTTCCATGTTGGTCATCATGCATTACGGGGATATTCAATTCCGCTTTCAATCGCTCTTCTATTTCAAAACATTCCGGAGCAGAAATATCTTCCAAATTGACACCGCCAAAAGTAGGTTCTAGAATCTTCACCGTGCGAACAAATTCATCCACATCTTTGGTATCTAGCTCTAGATCAAAACAATCAATGTCCGCATAGATTTTAAACAACAGGCCTTTTCCTTCCATGACGGGTTTCCCAGCCGCTGCTCCAATGTCGCCAAGCCCCAATACTGCTGTTCCGTTACTGATTACCGCTACTAGGTTTCCCTTTGCAGTATACTTATACACATTTTCTGGGTTCTCTTGAATTTCAATACAAGGTTCCGCTACACCGGGAGAATAGGCCAAGGATAAATCCCTTTGGTTGGCCGTTTCTTTTGTCGGGATAACTTCAATTTTTCCGGGGCGACCTTTCGCATGATAATCCAGTGCTGCTTTTTTATTTTTATCCATTTGATTTT
>JAHDGC010000543.1 GCA_020627865.1 Saprospiraceae bacterium
GCCGATACCGTCGGTTTCCAGATCATTTTGGGTAATGCCCAAAGCTGCTAACGGAATTTTCATCTCATAGAAAGTTTCCTGTGCCGAATCATGACCTAGCGTATTGAAATCAACATACAAACTTTCATCGGCAAGATCCGCTGGCGTGTAGCCTGCCCAACCATTGCTGTTAATGCCATAAAGGGTGTTAGTCAACACGGCATCTCCGTAATCGTATACGATACCCGCATCTGCAAACCCAGTTACATTGAGAGAATCATAATCAAGGGAACCGTTTGCATTCATACTAAATAAAGCTGGCTCCCCCACCCCTGGCTTTGCGGAAAACATCATAAGGTGATCCATTCCGTTTTGATAATTTATAAAATTGCCATTGTGCCAAACAGAAGTCATGGTGCCATCAATAATGCCATCCGTTTCTTGAGTCGGGTCAACATCTAGCGCAATGGCAATCGGAATATCTCCATTCCAAGGTTTACCATTATCGCTTATCGGGAAACCTTGCGCCGGATCTGCCACATCTGTAACATTAGAATACTGCCACATCAGGTAAAGGTTGTTGGCATCCCAAGCGGCATAAAGTGCATAGAGGTCGTACACCGGCCCTTCGTGGGAACCTTTGAAAATACGAGGATCATCATTGGCCACCCCTTGACAAATGAGCATACTTTCTGACCAATCAGAGATGACGCCATCTATAGTAATGTTGCCCGCAACACCATATTGATCTGCCGGGTTTGTAGCATAATAACTAGATGGTGGAACACAGCCATCCCAAGTGTCATCCTCGGGACAAGCTGCGAAACCATTGTTTGTTATGGAAAATAACGTAAAAAATAAAATCAGTGTTTTCATTATACTGATAGGGAATCGGGTGAAATGGTTTTTGAACATCGTAAATAAAATTTTGGTATTAGAATTATAAATGGATGTACAGCCAGGTTCGTCTACTACCTGCTGTAATTAGATGGTTGCTTTTTGCGGTATAACTTTATATTAAGGCATAACAGTTGCAGGGTTAGCAATTACATTGTTATGCAGATGCTGACCTAGTTTATGATAATCGCCTTAAGTGATTGGATTTTTTGGTCTACCTAATTAAATGACAGCGGCAGGTTGTTTTTTACGTTTTCTCTTAATTTTATGCCAATATATCAGGTCATTGATAAGAGATTAAATGCACAACATTTATCCAAGCACTGAACTTAGTTAAACATGAACCCTCTCGAACTTGCAATACAAGATCAGATGAATTCATAACAGTACAATTTCATCAGTAATACAGACAACTGTAAATTACTTTATCAAAGGTTTTAATATAAGGCTAAGTATGTGGGGCTGGATACAGATTTCTCTTAAAATGCTTTTATCCCCACAGACTTAAATTTTGTGAATGATAATACTCGCAAAGCAAAATTAGCATTTTTATCCATATAACAAAAGAAGTTAGTGTAAAAAAGACAAAAAACTTTGTGTAAAAAAGACATATAATTAGTGTACAAATAACACTATCAATTTGTTTTCAGGTGCAATGTTTGTTGCAAAAGGAAAATTCTGACCCGCTTCCCCTTTCATCCTCTGTGAGCCTGTCTGGCGAGCCACGCAGACAGGGTTGCTCTCGCGCAATTTTCCTTTCTTTCCAATCTTTATTCACACTAAAAAACAAAAAGGCCTCACTCCATTACGAAGTAAGGCCATCCCAAAAACCGATTTCAAAGCATTAACTCGAAGCATTGGGGACGCTTCTAAGATTCTAAATTTTTAAATGCAAAAGCAGACAGCACAAAATTGTACTGCCTGTTTCGCTAAATAACTGGTCATAAATAACCGTGAAAAAAATGTCGATTATTTAGTTCAGTTATCTCAATATTATTTTACAATTATCATTTTTCTGGTTGCGGTGTGGTTAGCACTTTCCAGTCTGTAGTAAAGCATTCCGTTAGCAGAAAGCTCATCGCTGTTCACTGTAATTTCATTGTACCCTTTAGCAAAGTCACCGTTGAAAGTACGGATCACTTTTCCAGAAACATCGTAGATGCTCAAGGTAGCGGTTCCTGCTGTTGGCAAGTTAAATGCAACAGTGGTTACTTTCGCGAATGGATTCGGTTGATTTTGGAACAACTCGAATTCGCCACCAACGACTTCGCTTCCGTTTGCAGTATTGAACGCAAGTGCAACACCCAATTCTTCGGTTGTGCTGTAAGCTTCTGCCATGGTGTATGCAGAATTCACAGAGAACACATCACTTACTTGTGTTGCGTTAAGCGCATTTACTTTCACACTGAAAATAACCGCATCATCTTTAAGGTTAGCGATAGTTGCATCATTCCAGCTAGCCGTGATTGCACCATTTTCTAACAAGGTCAATCCGAAGTTAGCCTCAGACAATTTATTCAACGTACCAGGAACAACGTCCAATACCTCAACCAATGTTTGGTCAAAGTTCAAAGTGAACTGGTATCCAAGGATGTCTTTGAAGTCTTTTGCCATGAAGTCAACCGTGTACTCCTCACCTGCTTCCAAAGCTTGATCGTTTACAGCAAGCAATAAATCATTTGCACGCGTACGGTTTTGTGTTCCTAATAAAGCATTTGGAATAGCAGAACCGTTAACGTCACCAACTTTCACACTGATAAAGTCAGCAGACAACTCATCGCTGCTAAGGCTGTTGAAAGAAATTGTTTCCGGGAAAGTCGTTGCAAATGGATTTGCAGGATTCGGGAAAACAAAATCTTTATCAACGAATCTCCAAGAAGTATTCGTTGGGAATTCATCCGTGATATTCAAAATCAACTGACGGATCAGTACAAGGTCAAAAGTAGTGATGCTATTAGAAGCATTCGCATCCGCAGCGATAATTTTGTATGGAGAATCCAATTCTTGATTACCAAGGATGTGCTTGCTGATTAGAACAAGGTCGAAAGTAGTTACACCATTCAATACATTCGTTTCTTTCGCTGGTGTAACGGTGTAGTTTCCGTTTGTAGGTACTTCAAAACCATAAGCACCAGAAGCACTAGTCAAGAAAGCAGGAACAGCACCAGTTCCACCCGTAACAGTTACGTTTACATCTTCCACCATTTCTTCCATTTCTGTTTCTGCGTATCCTTCAATACTAGCCAATTCGCTAAGGTTACATACGGCATTGTTATCTTCGATCAAAGCATAAGTTGTACAGTAATCGAAATTACCCGCTTGGTCAACAACATATAACTCAACATTCGGGAAACCTAAATCATCACAAGTGAACGTTACACCTGTTCCCAAAGCCAATACTTCCTCGGCAGTGGTCAATGGTGCGTTATCTGGTGAAACTTTACGGATACGAAGCTCCAAATCTTCCTGAGCAGTACAGTTATCAAAACTGCCGCTACCATCCGGCGCATTGAAATCAGAAGCCCAAAGTTCAACTTCGCCAGAAGAAGGCATAATTACAGTAGCCAAACCATTGATACAAACTGGCGTTGGTTGCTTACAATCAACAACAGTAAGGTTGTATTGTCCAACAGTTTCGTTGCCACAACCATCTGTTACTGTCCAAACGATTTCGTGTGTTCCTTGCGGAAGATTAACCGTTGCTGTAGTGGCAACATTACCATCAGCATATCCATCAATGAATAGGTGGTAAGTTAGTTCATCAGAACATTCGTCTGTAGCTTCCAAAGAGAATTCGATCGCCTCAGAACAATCATTCGTATAAGAACAAACGGTAGCATCTTCTAGTGGAGAAGTAATCTCAGGAGCATCTTCGTCCTGAACTTTGATGATTTGGATGAAAGACCAAACACCAGGATTTGGATTCTGGTTAGAATCAAACTGGCACCAGTCTAAAACAGTCCAAGTACGTAATATTTTATAACAAGCAGAATCTACAACCGGTAGATATTGATCTTCGTAAGTAACCGCTACAAGGTCACAAGCATCTTCATCGAAAGAAGGACGCTGACGACCATTTGGAAGATCATCCGGCTCGGTTCCGTCACCACAATCCACAGAAGCATCTCTTGGCCAGTCGATGTCATCTTCGCTAAAAGGATCATCATTGATTACCTCAATAATTTGTGTACAAACATCCGTACGGTCTCCAGCATCTGTAATCAACCAAGTTCTCACGATGGTACCTTCTCCACATTGGTCAAGTTCACCTTGGTCAGAAACTTCAATTACTGCACTACAGTTGTCATAACCACCAGCGTAGTATCCTTGGAATTCACCACCATAATAAACCGCGGGATAAAGTGCATCACTATCCACTACACCGTCTTCATCTTCGATGATTTGATCCAATTCTGCGAAAGCAGTTTGGCACTCTACAGTTTTATCCGGAGGACAGTTGATGATCGGGTTTAATTTATCCTGTACTTCTACCTCGATCATACACTCATTCCATCTTCCAGAATCATCATCAGGGAAACCGTTATCAGGAGTGATGTCATAACCACGCATTCTTACCCAGATGGTTGTTCCTATATCAGAACAATCGAATTGAACACAATCATCGAATTGCGCACCAGCAGGAGCATCCATTCTTTTCACTTTTAAAATGATCGGGCCACAGTTGTCGTAAGAACCATCATCGAAAGTATCCCAGCAAACCTCAGCAACACCGTCGCTACCTACAGAAGCAATGGTATGCTCATCACAAATGGTAACCGGAGGCGTTTGATCTTCGATCGTTGCCGTAGTATTACAAGTAGACTCGTTGCCACAAGCATCTGTGATCGTATAAGTAATATCATGTGTACCAACACCAGCCTGAATTTGGTCGCCAACATTAGCATCAATAACTTCACCATCTTCTGTGGCGATCTGAACACTTACTGAAGTTGGATTAGAACAGTTTTCTGTGAAGTCAGTAAGGTCTTGGATAACGATAATACCCGTACATTCACCAGGAATGTTGCTGGCAGCAATCGTACCATACTCAGGGCAAGCATTGATCACTGGGCCATCAAGGTCTTCAACTTTGATAACCTGTGTGTAAACAATGCTTTCTGCCGTACACCAGTCGTACAAAGTCCAGCTACGGATAATTTTATGTCCGCCACCACAAATATTAATAGCCGGCGCATCTTCGTAAGTTGCACCGATATTGCATAATGTTTCCAAAACATTATAAGTAACACCTTCAGATGCTATAGTTGGGTAAGCACCTGCAATCCCAGCAGCCTCCAAGTTCTCAGGTGTTGGCTCAACATCCAGCTGATCGCAAGCAAGTGTAACAGCATCATTAGGAACAACATCGTCCAAAGAAAGCGGACTTAAAGAAATGATCTGCTCACAAGCCGCTTCATTACCAGAAGGATCTGTGGCTGTCCAGTTCCGTGTAATGATCGTACCTTCGCAGAAACCATCAGCAACACTATCTTCGAAACTCAAAGCTACACCGTTGCAATTGTCTTCTGCCGCTGGCTCCTCAACGCTGATAGAACCGTCTAACAATCCGGCAAGATCAAGGCAAGTATAAAAAGCCGTATCCGGACAGGCAATAGTTGGGTTGAATTTATCTTCAACCACGATTTCTCCCCAGC
>JAHDGC010000544.1 GCA_020627865.1 Saprospiraceae bacterium
AACCATTCGCATCCAAAACATCAATGACATAGCTCCCCGCAGGAATATTTTCAAATTGTGCTTACTCTCTACCGGTATTCCAGAGATAAGTATAATCGCTGGTGCCGCCACTGGCAAAAAGCCGGACACTACCATCACTATATCCAAAACAGGTGGCATCTTCAACATCCAAAACGGAAAGGGCCAATTCGGATGGTGCATGAATATGCCAAGATTGACTCAACAAGGTGCATCCATTTGCATCATCTACGGTAATGGCATAACTGCCCGCTGCCAAATTTGTCAAATGTTGTGTCTGTGCTCCCGTATTCCAACTATAGGTATAAGGCAGTTTGCCACCATTAACTTCCAATTCGATCGCGCCACTTTCATCTCCAAAGCATAAAATATCATGGATAGTGACCAAGTCAAACTGCAAGGGTTCCGGTTCCGTGAGGGCAACAGCCTCAGAGGTAATCACGCAACCTAATGCATCCGTAATGGTAACATCGTATGCCCCTTCATCCAGATTGAAAATGGAATCCGTTTGTTGGGCAAGGTCATGTTCGCTGCCGCTACTCCAATTGTATTGGTACGGGCTTGCTCCACCAGAAACCAATACAGAAACCAAACCGTTGTCATTTTCATAACAAGAAATAGAATCCGTCACCTGAATATTTGATTCAAAAGCAATGGGTGGTTGGGTAACATTAATATTATCTAAAACAATTTCACAACCATTCGCATCCGATAAAGTTACGGCATACATGTCCGGAGTCATGTTGCTTTGCCAAGATAAGGTATCCCCATTGCTCCAGCTAAAACGATACGGAGAAACACCACCCGTACCATTCAAGAATACGGCACCATCATCATCCCCATAACAAGCAATATGGATAATGGTGTCTGTTTCTAATACAAGCGGAAGCGGTTCGGCAATGTTAATGGGTGCCCATACCTTGACACAACCATTGTTATCGGTAACAGTTAAAACAAATTCTCCAGCGGGAAGATTATCCAAACTTGTGCTCGTCGCACCGTTATTCCAATTATAAGTATAGGGCGGATTGCCCCCAAAAACGGAAACATCAATCTTGCCATCCGAACCACCATAACAAGACACATCCTTATGTTCACTCATGCTGAAATCAATCGGAGGAGGAGCGGAGATTTGAACAGGTTCTATTTGTGTAACACATCCAAGTGCATCTGTAATTGTGGCAGAATAAGTACCTGGAATCAGGCCTAAAATATCTTCTTCAAAAACATCATGATTCCAGTTGACCAGATAAGGAACTGTGCCACCAGTGATGCTCAAGGCAATGGATCCATTATTTATCCGATAGCAACTGGCATCAATGACTTCATCCACTGTAACTGTTAAGACCTCTGTTTGATCTATTACAAAAGGTCCGATAGATTGAGAACAACCATTTTCATCCGTTGCTGTAACGGTATAGTTTCCTGAGGCAAGATTCTCTATGCGGCTTCCAGTTTGGCCGTTGCTCCATGAGAAACTTGGAGTATCTGTTCCACTTACAGTTACCTCAATGGTACCATTATTTTGATCTTGACAATTTAGGTTATTGATTTCTACCAAACTGATTTGCAATTCATTTGAAGTGGTAATGGTGAAATTTTCGACTAGGCTGCATCCTGCAACATCGGTAACCGTAACAACATAATTACCCGCATCCAGATTGTATTGATCTTCCTCCAAGCTACCATTATCCCAAAGAAATTGATAGGTGCCATAACCGCCTGTTACATCCAGATCAATTTGTCCATTAGTTTCTCCAAAGCATAAAAGATCAGAAAAGCTATTCACGTCAATGGCCAGTGGTGGCGGTTCATAAATATTGTAAATGCTCACCGCATTACAACCATTAGCATCGGTAACGGTTAAGATATATTGTCCACCAGAGAGATTGAATAAATCTTCCGTTGCAGCACCGTTGCTCCATTGAAATTTATAAGGAGGTACACCACCAAAGGTTGTTACATCTACTAGACCATTTTCGTCACCGTTGCAGTTAAGGTTTTGTGTGGTATTGAAGGTAGTTTCCAATGCCGTCGGTTGAAAAATTTCAAAATCAAATACTTCCATACAATTATTGGCATCCGTCAAGGTCAAACTATAATTTCCATTAGCAAGATTATTCTGCGTAGCCTGTGTACTGTTGTTACTCCAAAGATATTGGTAAGGAGCCGTTCCGCCTTGTGGGAAAATTTGTATAGATCCGTTCCCAAAATCATGGCAAGTAACATGTTGAATGTTTTCATTAACGGCAAGGGGAGCAGGTTCCGTAATTTCGATGTTTTCAATGCTGCTGTTACAAAAACCGTCTGTCACCGTAACGGAATAAATGCCAGGGCTTAGATTGGAGAGTTGTTCCGCTGTTGCACCATTGCTCCACAAAATATCAGGATCATTACCGGTTACGGTAACTTTAATTTGTCCATCTGTGGCATTCGGGCACGAAATGTTGGAAATTTCATCTAAACTGATATTCGCTGATGGGCCACCAACAGATAAGAGCACTTCTGGCAATAAAAGTTGACAAGCATTCTGGGAATTGTCATTGATATAAACCCGATACGTTCCTTGTAGCAAATTCGTAATTTGATAAGTAGAATCCACCCCGAAAGCGTAGCCGGATGTTGGCCCTACCCAAGAAAGGACGAAGGGTTCGTTTCCGAAAAGTTTTAGGGAAATGCTGCCATCATTGCCGTCACATTCGGTTGTGTTGGAAATGTCTAGGATACTTGCTGCAATATTTGTAGCAATAATGTTAGTATTTAACACTTTCGTGCAACCGGAAGCTGTCGAAACGGTAACGCTATAGTTCAATGCATCTCCGATTTCCATAGGTGCATTTACCGTTCTACTATTCCCCGTGTAGCCATCTGACCAAAGGAAAGATAGGGTTTCAAAACCTTCATCAATAAGGCTAATGTCAACTGGCTCTCCAGTGCAGACCATTATATCTTCTGGAGTAATAGATGCATAAGGCAGGGCATTTACCTTAATTTGAAAACTGGCCGTATCTTGGCAACCATCATTGCTTGTTGCAACGACAAAGTAATCTGTAGTCCACTCAGGATTAACGTTGGTATTGGACAATAGTATTGTTGTATCATTAATATTTTCTTCATAGAAAGTATATGTTGCATTGGAGTTGTTCGCATCAATGATTGTAAGGTAATACAAATCATAAGACTCACCAGCACATATTTCTGGGGCGCTATTGACATAAATATCCGGAGTTTGCAAAACCTCAATCGGAACAGGGATAAGCTGACTAGAACAGGCACCGACAACGACAACGGAATCTTTTACATAATAAGTTTTGTCACTGAAAAGTGCAGTTGTTGTAAATGGGTTGCCTTGAAAAATAGGGATACTGTCATTTTGATTTTCGTACCAAAAATAACTACCGAAAGCATTTGCTAGCAATATATTTGCATGATCCCCAGAGCATATTGTAGTTATGTCAACTTGTGGATTATTCAATAAAAAATCATCGGTATCTCCATTGCAATTTTCATCAATTTGGTTGCAAAGTATCTCAATGCCATTCGGGTGTATGTTGTTGTTAAAATCGTTACAATCTTCATCGTTGGCGACATAACCCGTTGGCGGAACAGCATTGCAGGAGTTTATTGGGAAATCAATATTGCCAAAACCATCACCATCTTGATCGAGGAAGTAAGTGTAATTAGATAGCCCCTGATCCGTACTGCCATAAAAAGTAATTTCATCCAAGGCCATATCGCCCCTAGAACCATTGCCACTAATAGCCATAAACCGTAAATGTGCCAGCATTCCATTATAGGCCGAAAGGTCTATAAAAGTTTGTTGCCATGTTGCACCTTGATCCCCGGCAGTGCTCCAAATGGCTTGCCAGTTTTGCCCAAAATCTGTGGAGATGGCCAGCTCCAAAGCTCCAGAGTTGTTTCCAAAAAGATGGTAATAAAAAGATAGGTGGCAATTTCCAGAAGCAGCCGCTATTTGCAGGCAGTTGGATTCCAACATCGCCACAGTACCATTATTGCAAGCTGCTCCAGAAGACTCCGTGTAGAGATATTTTCCCGTTCCGCTAATATCGGATGATGGGCCAGTATTCAGGGTTGGTGTATTGCCAGCATAGACAAGCCAATCAAAATCATCATCGTTGCTGTTTTGCCAAATGCCGGAAAGATCGCAGTTGGCACCACAAGCCGCAGCACAATTTTCTTCGGTGTTAAAATTTTCTAACAAAGTTATTGCAGGCGTGGAGCAGCTTGTGCTAAATTGAATCAAGCAAGCATTTTCAGAACATAAATTGGTGCCACATTCCGACCGGAAATACAAATCATAATCGGTTAATTCTTCCAGCCCTGTGAGGGAATAGGGGAGTGGTGCGCTGCAATTGATAACAATAGTATTCCCATTACTATTGCTGCAATCTCCAGGGGAGAATCCTGTCGGGCCATATTCGATGATGACATTATTACAATTAGTATTTGTCCAATTTAAGTTGATATAATCTGCACCAACTTGCAAGACTTCGATATTTTCAGGCTTGTCGCACGTAATGGGGGCAAAAACCAATTCTGCAAATCGCAATCGACCAGCATCACTTCCGGCATCGTCACAGATTTTGAGTGTCCAGCTTCCCAGCGGATTGGAATTGTCATTAAAATTATCAAAATCTTCTTCCGGAAAAAACTCCCCGATAAAAGGAGCTACACCATCCTGAATCGGAATAGCAGCACAAGAGTGACGGACAAAGTTGGTATAGGTGCCACAAACGGGATCATCGGGATCACCATAATGATCGTTGCTGCCGCCATTATCCGTACTAACTTCTACCGTAATCCCAGAAGGCGATTCCAGATAAATATCCATATCCGAAACCCATTCGTGTTCGATGATGATGTGCAGCTCTGCAAGCCTGACATCCGTTCCCAATTGTGTACCCGGAACACTAGTAACATCGAGCAAAAACTCATGATTGAAGTTGCAATTATTATCCCCGATGTACGTATATTCTGGGCAAGCGGTAGGATTGGAATGAGCGGTATTAAAATAATAAGCCCCAACCCAGTTGCTATTGGTGCTTGAACAGTTAGAGCGGACATAGTAATAATAAATGGTATTGGGTAAAAGCCCATTTACGGTAAATAGGTTGCTCGTAATATTGGTATGGGTAGGTTGCCCTGTCGGGAAACTCCCTTGCTGAACAAGTTCAACATCCCAGCTTGCCTCTGTTGGGAAATTTATAGGAAACCAGCTTAAATCCGCGCTAGTGGAACGGATATTTTCAGCAGATAGATTGACTGGCGGGTAGCAGGATTGTGCCTGAAGGCCAAATTGTAGTTGACACAGCACAAATAGTATAAAATATTGAAAAAGATGATGTAAGCCCATGTAAGTTCGGTTCGGAATTTAGGATGAAATAAGTTGCTTGTTCATACATTGGACATTCGGGAAAATCTGCTTATCGCGCAATGGTGCCGGTACTACGTACCCTGCTTGCGTTGCACGCTGTATCAGGCAAGCT
>JAHDGC010000545.1 GCA_020627865.1 Saprospiraceae bacterium
ACTGTTCGACCGGAGGGAGCCTGCCTGCGTGTTCGCAGGAACAGGCAGGTTTTTTGTGTGCCATGCATGGTAATAATCTAAAGGGTGCAAGTCCCGAACGAGCCTAAAAGGAGGGAATCGTTAGCTAGAGGCAAGGGTGTCCACCGTGAGGTGGAATCTGAAGGAAGCCTTACGGCAAAAGTCATGTGCTGACGGACAGGAATCAGATATAAGGCATTCTGCGAGGACAACCGCGCAATAAAGTGGGAAATCCAAAATCCTTTCGTAATCACAGGGTGTAAATCTGGCAGCATAGACAGAAAGATTATGAACTACCTTACCGTGGGAGATCTTAAACCCGAGAGGGGATAAGAAGTCAGCAGAGGCCATAGTACCGAGGATACAAGCTGCGCGACCGTGAGGTTTCAACGTGGATAGTTTACGAAACGGGAAGGGCCGAATTTCTAAGTACAAGGAATTTTTTTTTTAGAGTGCATGAATATGAAGAAATCCGACAAACAAGAAGGTGTCCAGATGAAGCTTTCGCAGAAAGGAGAATGGACAAACCGTGTACCCATGCTGGACGGTGTAGCCGTAAGTTATGCTGAACAATCACGGGTGGACGAGTATTCGGCAGGTCTGGAAAAAGGAAAACCCTTGGCGACCGACCTTATGGCAGAAATAGCAAGTCTGCCAAATCTGGAAAAAGCGTGCCGCCGCGTGATAAGCAACGGTGGTAGCGCGGGAGTAGACGGGATGACGGTCAAGGAACTGGGAAAATGGTTTAGCTTGAACTGGCGGGGCTTGCAAGAAAGTCTGCTAAGTGGAGCGTACCGGCCGCAAGGGGTAAGGGAAGTAGAAATCCCTAAACCAAAAGGCGGGGTGCGCAAGCTGGGCATACCGACAGTAATAGACCGTCTGGTACAGCAAGCCATCGGGCAAGTGCTAAGTCAGGTGTACGACAAAAGTTTCAGCCCCACGAGTTATGGTTTCCGGCAAGGCCGGGGAGCACATGATGCGCTAAAACAATTAAGCCATTACATATCACGGGGTAAAAGCTATGTAGTAGACATAGACATGGCTAAATTCTTTGACGAAGTAAACCATGAACGGCTGATGAGCCGTTTGAGTCACTGGCTAAAGGACAGGGTGTTGATGAAGTTAATCCACGGCTACCTACGTACAGGAATAATGGCAGGTGGCTTAACGGAACAACGCACGAAAGGGACACCACAAGGAAGCCCGCTGTCGCCCTTACTATCCAACATCGTGCTGGACGAACTGGATATGGAACTATCCCTACGGGGTCACCATTATGTACGCTATGCGGATGATATAGTTATAGTTGTGGGAAGTCAGCAAGCAGCAGAACGGGTGCAAAAGTCAATCGTAGACTTCATCGAAAACACGCTACGCTTGAAAGTAAATTACCGGAAAAGTAGAATCTGTAGACCACTAGAACTGAACTATCTAGGACACAGATTCACAATAAACGGAGAAATACTGTTAAGTGAAGAAAGTGAAAAAAGATTGAAGGACAAGATCAGACAATGCACAAAACGGAACAGGGGTGTTAGTTTCGAAACATTAATAAAGGAGCTAAACCTCAAACTGCGTGGCTGGTTGAACTACTTCAAATTGGCCAGTATGAAATCCCGATTAAAAATGCTGGACGGCTGGATAAGAAGGCGGCTCCGCTGCTTCCGGCTCAAACAATGCAAACGGACAAAAGGCATGTTACGGTTATTAATAAAACTGGATGTACCTAAGAAACGTGCATTTACCACAGCAACCAGCAGGAAAGGATGGTGGCGCAAAGCGTCTACCCCTGCATGCTGCGAGGGATTGAATAAAGAATGGTTTGATAATCAGGGTTTATTTAACTTGTCCAAAGTCTACGAATCGTTACAAACTTAGGAAAACCGCCGAGTACGAGAGTACGCTCGGTGGTGTGAGAGGACGAAAAGACCGATATTGTCAAATATCGCTCTTTTCTCCTACTCGATTACACAAAAGTGTAACAACCTGAAAGTCGATACAGCTGTGTTTGTTTTATATTAGATGTATTTTTTAATAAAAAAATTACATTAACATTCCCGCAACTGCTGCCGTCAAGAAACAAGCAACCGTTCCTCCAATTAATGCCTTGATGCCAAGCTCCGTAAGCGTCTTTCGTTGCCCGGGCGCGATAGCCCCGATACCACCAATTTGGATACCGATGGAGGCAAAGTTAGAGAAGCCACAAAGGGCATAAGTTGCGATTAATTTTGATTTTGGTAACAATTCAATTCCGGAAGCTTGCATGTTGCCCAATTCCGCGTAAGCAATAAATTCGTTGAGTACCGTTTTTTGACCTAAGAGTTGTCCGATCAGAACCATATCCTGACTGGGTGTGCCTAACAACCAGGCTACGGGCGCAAAAATCAAGCCCAGTAAATAGGTGAAAGTAAAACCCTCAAACCGCCCTCCGGTAGATTCAATGACCATTTCGTTCAGGCCACCAATCCTGCCGACGGTGCCGCTGAGGATTTCATTGGCCATAGCAATCAGTGCGATGAAAACGATAAGCATGGCGGCAACATTAACGGCAAGCTTGAGGCCATCGGTTGTGCCCTGCGAGATAGCATCTAACACATTGCTGGCAGGTGTATCGGCCATTTCCATTTGTTTATCAATATCCTTTTTCTCCGTTTCTGGGTACAGAATTTTTGCGGTAACAATAGCCGCAGGTGCAGAAATGAGCGATGCTGCTAGGAGATGCTTGGCAAAGAAAAGCTTGCTCTCAGGGTCGTCACCACCGAGGAAGCCAATATAGGCCGCAAAAACCCCTCCCGCAATAGTGGCCATACCACCCGTCATGAGGCACATGATTTCGGAACGGGAGAATTTTTCCAGATAGGGCTTTACAATGAGCGGCGCTTCAGTTTGACCTATGAAAACATTAGCCGCTGCAGCAAGACTTTCTGGACCCGATAAACCCATAAATCTTGACATGAACCAAGCCATGCCGTAAATGATCTTTTGGAGCACGCCGTAGTAATAGAGGATTGCGGAAACGGCAGAGTAAAATAAGATTGTAGGGAGCACTTTAAAGGCAAAAATGTATCCAATTGCGGGGTTGTTTGCATCGGTAAGATTTCCAAAAATGAATCGAGCTCCGGCATCGGAATAATCAATAAGTTTGACAAAAAAACCGGCAATTTGTTCGAAGAACCAGCTAACCCCAGGCCCTTTCAAGATTAAAAGTGCTAAAAGAATTTGGATAATCAACCCGATGCCGACAAGTTTCCAGTCGACGGCTTTCCTATTGTTGCTGAAAGCCAAACAAAATAAAATCAAGACGGTAATTCCGAGAAGTCCTCTTAAGATATCCATAGTTTTTGTTTTGTATGTAAACGCTGTTTAAATTTAGATTTTTGACAATTTTTGCAAAAAAAATAAAATTCTCAATACGTTTTTTAATACGAGTTCCATCGGAACGACATATCATTGCCCTGTCTGCGTGGACTTGCCAGGCAGGCAGTCATAAAATGGCTGGAACGTAAGAAATGAGAGAATTGTCCGAGTGGAACTCAATGTAAGGATTGATTCCTTCATATGAAAACATCGTCATCAATTTCTTTAATTTTGGACATAATTTGTCGTTTCCTGATTGATTAATCGCATTTTTGGTGATGTCCTGTGGCTAAAATTCCTTAATTTTGCACGAATTGTAATAAAAGAGATATGAACAAACCTTATATTATTGGGATTAGCGGAGGGAGCGGCTCCGGTAAAACTTCCTTTATCCGTGAATTAAAAACAGACTTCGAGGCTCATGAGCTTTGTGTTGTTTCTCAGGATGATTATTATTTTTCCAGAGAACTTCAGGCGAGGGATAATCTAGGCGTTCACAATTTTGATCGACCTGCATCTATTGATTTACCCGCATTCGTTACGGATGTTAAGGCTTTGATTAGGGGAGAAACTATAGAGCGGCAAGAGTATACGTTTAATAATAAAGATGCAGTTCCGAAAATGCTCCGGTTCTTGCCAACACCGGTACTGATTGTGGAGGGCTTGTTTATTTTTCACAGCAAGGATCTGTGTGATTTGCTTGATCTAAAGATATTTCTCCATGCTAAGGAGAATCTAAAAGTTATCCGGAGGATAAAAAGGGACAAAATTGAACGAAATTATCCGCTGGATGATGTTTTGTATAGGTATCAGCACCATGTTTTGCCTGCCTTTGAACGGTATATTGCGCCTTATCGGAATGATGTTGATATTATAATTAATAACAATAAGAATTTTGTAAATGGTTTGGGGGTTGTGAAAGGTTTTATCCGAGATAAATTATCGTGACTTCGTAATACTTGCGATATTATAGAAATCGTAGATGATAGATTTAGTAGATATATTGTTGTGTCAACAATGCTTTTTATAGGGGATATTTTTCCTGCGATGGATTGTTTATTTTTGTAACAATATCTAAATCATTAATTGTCTTTAGTTTATATGTGTTGGAAATAACGAAAAAAGAAAATTACGCCATTGTGCAATTGAATCGCGGTAAGGTAAACGCGCTGAATCATGAGATGGTAAATCAAATTCGGAAAACTTTTGTTGATTTTGCGAACGATAATTCCATACATGGTGTTATACTAACCGGAATCCCCCATTTTTTTTCTGCTGGGCTTGATGTCATTGAATTGTTTGGATATGATAGAGCAGCAATCCGTTCGTTTTTTGACCCTGCCTGTACGAGTACACGCAGACAGGGATTTCGGTTCGATGTACAATGAGCCGGCAAAATTCCCGAAAGCACTGATTTGTACTATAACAGGGCATTCTCCGGCAGGAGGAACTGTCCTTGCGATTCAGGCCGATTATCGGATTATGGCAGATGATCCTAAGTATACCATTGGTCTGAATGAAGTCGCGGTTAATATTCAGATTTCACAGAACCTCATAGCAGCTTATGCCTTTTGGTTGGGCAGGGGAGTGGCGCACCGGCTCATCTTGGAGGGCAAACTTCTACATGTTCAGGAGGCCTTGGCTGTTGGGCTGGTAGATGAACTTTGTCCCCCTGGAGAAGTCCTTAACCGTGCTGAGGAAAAAATCCGGCAATATCTGAGGACAGATCCACAAATTTTCACGAATACCAAGCGGAAGTTGCGGAAAAGTTGGCTGGAAAATTTGTCCGATAACCCAGAAGAGGATTTAGTAATGGCTTTCGATACCTGATGGCGGCCAGAAATTCGGTCACGCATGCAAGCTTTTGTCAACCATCTACAAAAAAAATGATCTGTACTTAGATCTTCTTCAATGATACAATGAAGGCTTTATTGAAACGTCAGAATGTGACGGGGAATAGTGCGGCGGCAACGCCATTGGGGATACAGGAGGAGATAAAGCAAAGATTTCCGGTAATTCCCCATGTTTTTCCACTTTTTGCAGAAACATGACATGGTAAAAGCGATCCAAGAACGGATTTTTAGTTATTTTGTCATATATTTTTAAATTATATTTGTTTATGTTTTGCATAGAATTGTATGTCATT
>JAHDGC010000546.1:0-5243 GCA_020627865.1 Saprospiraceae bacterium
TTAAATTACACGGTACTAAATCTATGTGTGTGTAAATTTTTTGTAAAGAAATTAACATAGAAAATCACTTTTTTATCCGGTGTGCAGTATAAATCCTTACTTTTGTCCCAACAAACCAAACATCATTAAAAAATATTTATGCAAAAAAGCAACGAATGGAATTTAGGCGAGAAGAAAAAATCCGGTTTGAAAAAGAAAACGGAGAAGGCGATTCTCGTTGGGTTGATACATAAAATTCAGACAGAAGAAGAAGTAAAAGAATATCTCGATGAACTGGAGTTTCTGGCTCGGACAGCGGGTGCAGAGACGGTAAAGCGGTTCACGCAACGCATGGATCATCCGGATAAGCGAACCTTTGTCGGAAGTGGAAAGTTGGAGGAAATCAAAAATTATCTGGAAAGATTTGAGGATATTACCTTGGTCATTTTTGATGATGATTTGAGCGGGAAGCAGGTTTCTATTATTGAGGAAGAGCTGAAGGTGAAAATCGTTGACCGAAGTAGCCTTATTCTGGATATTTTTGCGAGTAGGGCGCAGTCGGCTCAGGCCAAAACGCAGGTCGAGCTTGCCCAAATGCAGTACATGTTGCCCAGACTTCGGGGACTGTGGACGCACTTGGAGCGGCAGCGTGGTGGTATCGGGATGCGTGGTCCGGGGGAGAAGGAAATCGAGACGGATCGGAGGATTATTCGGGATAAGATTTCCAAGCTGAAAAAGGACTTGGAGAAAATAGATCGACAAAATAGGACACAGCGGAAAAATAGGGGAGAACTGATTCGGGTAGCCTTGGTCGGGTATACCAATGTAGGGAAATCTACCTTGATGAATGTGTTGAGCAAGTCGGAGGTTTTTGCAGAAAATAAACTGTTCGCAACACTAGATACTACTGTCCGAAAAGTTGTCTTTGAAACCATGCCGTTTTTGTTATCGGATACGGTTGGTTTTATCCGAAAATTACCGCATCACTTGGTGGAAAGTTTTAAGTCCACCTTGGACGAGGTTCGGGAGAGTGATTTGTTGCTCCATGTGGTGGATATTGCCCATCCAAAATATGAGGATCAAATCCGGACGGTGCAAAAGACCCTCAATGAGTTGGGGGCTGGCGAGAAACCGACCATTCTGATTTTAAATAAAGTAGATTTGTATCGCGAGAAATATTTCGATGCTTATTTAGATGATAAAACTCGGATAGAAATCGAGACAGAGCTTTGGGAGAATTTAGGACATGAGTTTGAGTATGAGAACATTTATATCTCGGCTGCGACCAAGGAAAATGTTAATAATTTGAGGGCCTTACTCAAGGAAAGGGTAGAGGCTTTGTATGAAGAGCGGTATCCTTATCAGGTGAAGCGTTGGTAAAGGAGGCGAGGCGCAAAGCATTACGTCTGTATTGGCCACATGCATAAAATCGATCAAACAAAAAAAATGCAAGATAATACATACGATCTTATTTGTAAGGAAGTTGTTACGATAAGTAAAAGAGTTGCCGGTTTTATCCGTGCCGAATTGGGGAAAGTTGCCCAGCAAGATATCGAGACCAAAAGTCGGAATAGTTTTGTTAGTTATGTGGACAAGCAAGCCGAAGCGCAGTTGATAAAAGCCCTTACGCCGCTAATGCCGGGTGCCAGTTTTCTTGTCGAAGAAGAAACCGTGAAGGCCACGGAAGCAGATTACCAATGGATCATTGACCCGCTGGATGGTACGACGAATTTCCTTTATGGATTGCCTCATTTTGCGATAAGCATTGCGTTGCAACATTGTGGAGAAACGGTGTTGGGTGTTGTCGTGGAAGTGACCCGGGGAGAAGTTTTTCATGCTGTAAAAGGGCGGGGTGCTTATGTGAATGGGGTTTCGATGCAGGTGAGCAAGACGACGGAGATGAAAGATGCTTTGTTGTCAACAGGTTTCCCTTATTATGATTATCAACATATTGATGCCTATTTCCGGGTACTGAAACCATTGGTGCGAGAAACTGGAGGACTGCGTCGGTATGGAGCGGCTGCGCTAGATTTGGCTTATGTGGCCTGTGGGCGCTATGATGGCTACTTCGAGTATAGCTTGCATCCTTGGGATGTTGCGGCTGGCGCATTGCTGGTGACAGAGGCTGGTGGGAAGGTTTGTGATTTTCAAGGAGGAGACAATTGGCTTTATGGACAGGAGATTCTTGTGGGGACGCCGAAAATTTATGAAGCTTTGTTGAAAATGATAAAAAAAGAGTTTTATGGGATGGAGGTTTAGGAGCGAAAATCCTGAAAATCGCATAATCAAGAAAACCTGCCTGTCGTGCGCAAGCAGGCAGGTTCTGATTCAGACAGAAAAGTTGCAGGAACGGATATGTTAGGCTTTTTCAAAATTAACATCCCAGCCAGCAATTACCTTCACGCTAGTCGTTAGCTTTGAGGCTTTGCCCCTTATTCATCCCTTCCAAACGTCATTTCATCGAAGTTTATCCTTCCATCAAAAGATATTCCTTACTTTTATATCTATATTCCTTTGTGTATTTTTAGACGTGATGCATCACGTCTCTACGGCGACGATAATAACGATTTAATATATGAATATCCGGGAAAGCATCAAACAAGCCCTGGGCAATGTCCGTTCTAATGCCCTCCGTTCCATCCTAACCTTGCTTATCATTGCCTTTGGTATCATGGCATTGGTCGGTATCCTTACCGCCATTGACAGTGTCATCTATGCTTTGGGGAGTAACTTTACCAGCATGGGAGCAAACTCCTTTAAGATTGAGCCGAAGCGGGATGGGGCAAGGGGTAACCGCCGAGGGCGTCGTGCTCGAATCGGGGATATTATTGACTATCGGCAAGCTGTAGCATTCAAAGAAAAATACAAATATCCGGCAAAAACATCCATTAATTTTCGGGGAACTGGCTCTGCCACTTTAAAATATGGAAAGGAAAAAACCAATCCTAATGTTGCCATCTATGGTATTGATGACAATTATATGGAGGTGAAAAATTATGAAATAGAGCATGGCCGAGATTTTTCTGATAATGAGCAAGAGATGGCCGCCAATAAGATTATCATCGGGAAGGATATTGTAAAACTATTGTTTAATGAAGTGCCAGAATCAGCTTTGGGCAAAACCATCGGGGTTGGTAATCTCAAATACAAAGTCATCGGCGTTTTGAAATCCAAAGGTTCTAGTATGCAATCTAGTAGTGATCGGGTAGGGTTTATTCCATTGGTCAACGGGAAGCAAAACTATGGAACGGCCAAGTCTTATTACCGGATTGCTGTGGGAGTGCCGAATGCGGTAGACATGGACGAGGCGATTGCGGCAGCTACGGGGACATTCCGAAGTATTCGGAAAATCAAGTTAGGGCAGGCTGAAGATTTTGAAATTTCAAAGAGTGATGGCCTTATTGATATGCTCAAAGAAAATACCTTTACCCTTCGGATGGCGACCATTGCCATAGCTTTCCTCACCTTACTGGGGGCAGCCATTGGTTTAATGAATATAATGTTGGTTTCTGTAACAGAACGTACCCGAGAAATCGGAATCTGCAAAGCGATTGGGGCTACCCGACGCAATATTTTGGTCCAGTTTCTGACCGAGGCGGTTGTCATCTGCCAATTGGGTGGTATCGTGGGTATTATCCTCGGGGTTGCGATTGGCTTGGTCGTGTCTATTATGATGAAAGGCCCGTTTCATATTCCTTGGGCATGGATTACTTTGGGTATTATCATTTGTCTTCTTGTTGGGTTAATTTCTGGGCTTTATCCCGCCTTGAAGGCTGCTCGTTTAGACCCTATTGAGTCTTTGCGGTATGAGTAAGGTGAGATTTAGGCACCATTGATGAGCTAGGTAAGTATTTTTCATGCTATGAAAGGTTTCTTACTTCTTTCTCGTATCTTTGTTCCCTTATACGGACAAACATGACATGAAGAAGGAATTTCTAATCAATATTGCCTTCCTGATAACCATTAACGTGCTTATTAAACCCTTTTACATCTTCGGTATCGACATCCCGATCCAGAATGCTGTAGGGGCAGAAAGCTATGGGCTGTACTTTAGTTTGTTCAATTTTACCTTCATGGCCCAGATCATCAACGATTTCGGTATCCAGAACTATA
Organism: Saprospiraceae bacterium; assembly: GCA_020627865.1. Taxonomy (GTDB): domain Bacteria; phylum Bacteroidota; class Bacteroidia; order Chitinophagales; family Saprospiraceae; genus JAHDGC01. Next base: position 4,093 of record JAHDGC010000546.1, read on the forward strand.
ACAACCGAACCATTTCCCAGCATAAGCAGTTCATCTATAAATTCATTCCCAACATTCTTGTGCTTAAAATCCTTTTGGCCATAGCCTATCTATCCATCGTAGGTACCCTTTGCTTCATGGCATGGATGAGCGGCTATGGGTATAATTATGAAGAACTCGGAATGATTTTTCTGCTGGCTTTTAATTGGATCATCATATCCTTGGTGCAATACCTACGCTCTAATATCTCCGGCTTGGCCCATTACAAAACCGATAGTGTTTTGTCCGCACTGGATAAATTATTGATGATTATTGTTTGCGGTGTCTTGCTTTGGATATGGCCGGGAAAAGCCCACTTCGAAATAGTCTGGCTAATCTATGCCCAAACTTTCGCCATTGTGAGTACAGCTTTGGTGGCCGCCATTATTTTATACAGCCTTATCCATCCCGTTCGTTTTAAGGTCAATCCTAAGTATATGCATATCCTCATTCGGGAAAGCTGGCCCTATGCCTTGCTGGGTTTCTTGATGCTTTTGTACTCCCGAATTGATGCCGTAATGCTAGAACGCCTGTTGCCGGACGGGGCCTTCGAAGCGGGGATTTATGCCTCAGCCTATCGTTTGCTGGATGCGGTCAACATGATTGGATTTTTATTTGCGGGTCTATTGTTACCCATGTTTTCCAAAATGATAAAGGAAAAGGAGAATATCCGAGATTTATTGCGCCTGAGTATACAGCTAATTTTAGTGTTTAGCATTCCTTTTGCTATAAATACGATTTTTTTTCGGGGAGATCTGATGCTCTGGTTGTATACTAGTGCCGATATGTACTGGGGCAATGTGCTGGCTTGGTTGATGGTTTCTTTTGTTGCGGTAAGCACCAACTATATTTTTGGAACCTTACTTACGGCCAATGGTAGCCTGATGAAAATGAATCGGGTTTTCATTTTTGGGGTGTTGCTAAACGTTTCTTTGAATTATTGGCTTATTTTTGAATACAAGGCCTTGGGAACAGCAGCGACAACCTGTATCACGCAAGTTTTTATTTTGTTTGCACAGATGATTTTAGTTAAAAAGGAGTTTCAGTTAAGTATAGATTTTAAAGTTATCTTACAAATTATTTTCTTTGCAGTCGCTTGTGGGGTTTTGGGCTACTATAGCAAAATGCTCTAT
>JAHDGC010000546.1:5268-5514 GCA_020627865.1 Saprospiraceae bacterium
CCTGATTTGGAATGGAAAATAAAATTTGTCATCAGCATGATCGGTGCACTAGGTGCCGCTATCCTAACCGGCCTTTTTAGCCCATCTGCAATTTTGTTATTGTTAAAGAATAAGGATTGAGAAATGTGATAATTAAAAATATGTTCACCGTAGAGACGCGATGCATCGAGTCTCTACGGTGAACATAACAAACAAATAATCATCATCAAAATTTAATTAGCAAATCACCAATCCACCCACAAACAT
>JAHDGC010000547.1 GCA_020627865.1 Saprospiraceae bacterium
TGCTCGCGATGGAGAACCTTTCCAAGGTTACACTGTCTGGTTTCCCAGAAGAAGAAATTGAAGTTAGTTTCCGAGAAGCAGATTTGCGTCGTTACAACATGACCTTTGACCAAGCGGCAGCGGCTCTTTCAGGCGCCAATATCGAAATTACCGGAGGAACCATAAAAACCGAAAAGGAAGAGCTGCTGATCCGAGCCAGCAATAAGGAATATTATGCCAAAGACCTCGAAAACACGGTTGTACGCACCAACGAAAATGGAGGCATGTTGCGGCTGTACCAAATAGCAGATGTCGTGGATAAATGGGAAGATCAGCCCAACAGAACTTACTTCAACAGTAAAGCCTCTGTAGTCATTGATGTGCAAAATACTCTGGAGGAAGATATGCTTTCCATTAATGAAAAGACGAAAGCATACATCGAAGAATTTAACAAAACCCATGAAGACGTGCAGGCCAACATTACCCTCGACTGGAGTATTAGCCTCAAGGATAGAATTCAACTTTTGCGGGACAATGGTATCATTGGATTCATTATCGTGTTGATATTGTTAGCGATGTTCCTACATTATCGCCTTGCTTTCTGGGTTGCCCTTGCTATCCCAATTTCTTTTGCAGGAATGTTCCTTTGTGTCTCCATGCTTGGCGTTACCATCAATGTCGTTTCCTTGTTTGGAATGATTGTCGTTATCGGTATTTTGGTAGATGATGGTATTGTCATTGGTGAGAATATTTATCAGCATTATGAAAACGGAGCTTCTCCCAAGGAGGCAGCACTGCACGGTACGATGGAAGTTTTGCCAGCCGTTTTTTCTGCAATCATCACGACGGTTGTTGCCTTCAGTACTTTCTTCTTCATTGATGGTTCATTGGGGGATATATTCCGTGACCTTGCCACCGTAGTGATCTTTTCCCTGATTTTTTCCCTTGTTGAAGGTGCCTTAATCTTGCCCGCACACATCGCCCATTCTAAGGCCTTGAAAGCTGGTGGGAAAGGAAGTTTGGTTACCAAATACCTAGACAAGCTCATGTATCTGTTACGGGATAGAATTTATGATCCTATTCTTCGTTTTTCAGTCAACTACAGCTTGCCTATTGTAGCCATTTGCGTTGCCGGTATGTTTATTGTTATCGGAGCGCTCCAAGGTGGCGTGATCAAGAGTACTTTTTTCCCTGTATTACCGAGGGACAACTTTGCCGTTAACCTAAAACTCCCTGCGGGATCAAGAGAAGATCTCACCCTTGAGATACTAGACAAAATCGAAAAAGCGGCCTTTGAAGTCAGCGATGAATTTTCGGAATCTCATTTCAATGGTGAGATGGGGCCCATTACCAAAATAGAAAAAAAGGTCGGCCCGACAGCTTACCAAGGGAATCTCCGAGTGTCCTTGATGGATGGGGAAACAAGGGGTAACCTGACGGCCAGAACGATACTCAATCGCTTGCGTGAAAAAGTTGGCCCAGTGTATGAGGCTGAAGTTTTGACTTATGGTTCGGCCAGTGTTTTTGGTAAGCCGGTTTCTATTTCTTTGCTCAGTAAAAATGCGGATGAACTTGATCTTGCAGTAGATGAATTAAAGGAAAAATTAAATCAAATATCAGACCTCAAAGATATTGTGGACAACAATCAAGAAGGGTTGAAAGAAATTTCCTTACAATTAAAACCCAAGGCTCATAATCTAGGTTTTACCTTACGGGAAATTATGGGTCATGTACGGAAAGGATTTTTTGGTGCAGAAGTGCAAAGGCTCCAACGCGGTGTTGACGAGGTGAAGGTATGGGTTCGGTACAAGTTGGAAGATCGTAGTAACATTTCTAATCTAGCCGATATGCGTATCCGTTCTGCTGATGGTAATACGGTGCCTTTATCGGAGTTGGTTACTTTCACGACCCAACGTGGCGTCATCAATATTAACCATATCGACGGCCAGCGGGAAGTTCGTATTGAGGCAGACGTCAGTAACGATAAAGTTTCGGTTAGTGATGTGACTGGTGATATTGAGAATGAACTCATCCCAGAAGTATTGGCCAAATACAGCTCTGTTAGTGTAGGTTTTGAGGGGCAGCAACGGCAAACTGCAAAGACGCAAAAATCCATGCAATTGGTCTTGCCCATTATATTAATGGTCATGTTTTTTATCATCACACTCACGTTTAAATCCATCAGCCAAACCTTGATCGTTTTTGCCCTGATTCCATTTGGATTCATCGGCGTGGGTATGGGGCATTATCTTAGGGACTTACCGATTAGTTTATTTTCGGCACTGGGGATGATTGCCTTGATCGGAATTATTGTCAACGATGCTTTGGTTTTTATCACAACTTTTAATGATCGTATAAAAGAAGGGATGCCTTTTGAAGAAGCGGTTATTGCCTCCGGAAAGTCGAGGTTCCGCCCTATCCTTTTGACTTCCTTGACGACTATTGCCGGATTGTATCCCTTGATCTTGGAGAAAAGTTTTCAAGCGCAATTCCTCATTCCGATGGCAATTTCTGTAGCCTATGGGTTGATGATCGGTACTTTTATTTTATTGCTCTTGATCCCAGCGTTATTGGTTATTGTAAATCGTATTAAACGAACGGCCTTGAGCATCTGGGAAGGGGAAACGGTTCCGATGGAGATGGTGGAACCGGCCAGCTCGACAAGGCGACAAAATATTCCGTTGTATCTTTTTGCGGCTGTAGCTACGTTAGTGGGTTTTGTGGCTTATGTGATGTTTGCGATGCGGGTAACGACGAGTGTTTTGGGATAAAAAAGAAGATTTTTTATGAAAAAAATAACAGTATATATACTTTTTCTTTTGAGCTTTGCCCTTACGGGTAATGCGCAAGAGGATATGACTCTGGAGAAAGCCATCCGCATCGCTTTAGAGAATAATTTCCAGATTAAGATTGCGGAACAAAACATTAAGATTGCGGAAAACAACAATACTTGGGGGATGGCTGGCAAATACCCTACGGTTGATCTGAATGGGAGTTTTAACCATGTTACGATTAATGACAACAACCCCGCGAGCTTTCTGAACGGGACTTATATCAGCAACAGTCTCGGAGCCAGTGTTGATGCCCAATGGCTCGTTTATGGCGGTGGCCGTGTTCGCATTTTGAAAGACCAATTTGGCACCTTGGTTAACCAGCAAAAACTACTGCAATCTGAAAGTGCGCACAACCTGATCCGGTCAACAGTCCAGGCTTATTACGATGTTTTATTTCAACAAGAAAGACTTGAAGTTATCAAAGAACAACTCCGACTTTCTCATGATCGGCTCGCTTACGAAAATGTAAAAAGGGAATTCGGGCAAAGCAATGCTTTCAACAGTCTCCAGTTTGAACAAGCGATCATCAATGATACGACCAACTACATGAGTCAACAAAATATTATCGAGGTAGCCAAACGAAATTTATATACTGTCCTTAATCAAAACATTACCGGGGACTATAATTTTCCAGAGAGGCTCAGTGTTGTTCCTGAAGCACCTGATCGGGAAAAATTGCGGGCAGTATTGGATGAAGAAAATTTCACCCTCAGGACATTGGCGATCCTTTCGGATTTAAATGCATTAAATACCCAACTGGAAAAGACAGCACTAAAGCCCACGGTTTCCGTTGGTAGCACGCTCGGTTTTTCAGAAAATTATTTTAAATTATTCAAAGACAATCCTACTACAGGAGAACCGCTCAAGGGACAATTCAGCAACCGGATTAATTTTGGTATCACAGCTAGTGCCAATTGGAATCTTTATGATGCTGGTGTCCGAAAAACTAACATTGAAAATGCAAAATTGCAGGAGGAAATCACTCAGTTGAATTTTCTGGAGGCCAAAGCCCAACTCTACAACCAACTTGATTTGTTGATTGAAAATTATAAAAATCAGCGGCAGCTTTTGACCTTCACAGAGCAGCAGATTGAGATTGCTAAACAAAATATTGACATGACATTGGAACGGTTCAAAGCAGGTCAAATTACCTCATTGGATTATCGGGATGTGCAGCTTCAATTGGTGAATGCTTCGCTAAATAGGGTGAATGCGATTTATAATTTATTGGTGACGAAGACGGAGATGGATTGGTTGGTGGGGAGCGTGGAGAATAGAGAGTAGAGATCGCTGCGCTTTTAGATTTTAGATCGGCTTCGCCTCTTAGATATTAGACCATTCGCTGGCGCTCATTGTCAGAAGTCAGACTTTGTTTCACTTTTGGGTAGCGGGTGGATAGTGGCTTGCTTACTCTACGAAGAGATATTTTTACTATAGCTTTCTAGCATAAAAAAACCAGATTCCCCTAGAAATCTGGCTACGGTTATTTTTTCGTGAGATGTAAATAAACCGCTAAAACAAAATAGATTTATAATAATATAAAATCAACATCTATATCATCATAAAATCGGTTATTGAAACGAGATTATTTTATAATAAAGTTGGTTTTAAATTAGTCTATTTCTCAACGCCTGAAAAGAAAATAAATTTTCCCGTTTTAAGAATAATTTTATCAAAATGATATTCTGGTTTTCGTATTAAAACTACAATCTCACGGTCAGTTTTTCCCTAAGGCTACACTTCATCCATTCCGGTACAGGGGCACCATCTTCTGAGATAAAGTCTACATCGCCCCCATCACTTACTTCATATTTCCACTGATGCATTTGTCCTTCACTATCAATATACGACCCAAAACGCAGGATGAAGGAAACTTCCCAACCACCGGATATCCGGCTGAGTTGAATATCATTTCCTTTTAGGTCAGGAGAACCTGGGTCAATTTCATCCACGCCTTCAATATTATAAAATTCATTGGCCAATGCCGCCATATTCAGGGGTTCTTTAGAGCGGATGGTAATGGCATCTTGATTATCATTCCATTGTACATGCTTGTCTATGAGCAAATTATACTCATCGAGTAGTGCATTAATTTCGGGGCTATCCGTTTCTGAGATTCCATCCCTTAAGGGTTCAGCCCAATCTACGGAGCGATCAAAAATAACGATTAAGTGGTCAATAGCCGGATTTGGCCGAGTATGGATATTACATTTGGCCAATCCCCTAGCCTGTTCATTTTTCAGATAAATATTGGTCAAAACCTCATGAATACTATTGATTTGATCCTTACGGATTCTGATGCTTTGGTACCGTAAATCTTCTTCCTTGCTCTGCATCCGCAAGACCAATCGAGCCGCATCCCTCCGGTATTTCCGGTCTAAACGACGAGGAACTTCAGAAAGTTCTTCACTTCCACTTGATGTGAAGCGAGCCTGCTGTGCAGCAACCGTTTCTAAAGCGGCAGAGAGGCCGATAAACAATAATATATACAAAAAATCCTTCATTGTACTATACAATATTCAAAAAGCAAGCCAAGATGGGGAGAAAAACAAGGGAATAATGGGCAATAAGAATATGATAACATATCTATTAAAAGGTGCTTAGGCATGGATCAATAATTAATTGAACAATTCTACGCGTTCTATTGCTCCATAACGTCGTTAAAAAGCCTCGTCGATGCCCCGCATCGCCTACGTT
>JAHDGC010000548.1 GCA_020627865.1 Saprospiraceae bacterium
ACTACAAAAAAGCAAATTAATCGCTGAGCCTTCTTTTTAACGAAAGGGGGCTTTCTTAGTTTACAACAAAAGTACAGAAAAAATGTAATTTTTTTATTGTAGTCCCAGCCCTAAATTTGTACGGTATTTAAGATACACAGTATAGCTCTTCAGCTAAAAACCAACAATAAAAATACATAGCTAGCATTATATTTTCACATAAAAAAAACATTTATTATGAAAAAATTATTTTTTTTATTGACCTTATCATTCGTATTCATCTTAAGTAATTGCACGAAAGAAAATTCTCTGGACAATTTAAACGCTACAACAGAACCTGTTCTGAAATTATCTGATCTTGAAAAGAAAAAGATATTAATTGAATTGGGATTTCACGAAGATGGTATTGAAAATTCTGAAGATCACTTTGTTATTGACAACGACTTTGTTATCTATAAATCTGCAATTTCTAAAGGCTTACTTAGGACAGGTTCTTCATCTGACGCATCCGGCGAATCCGTTTCCTCAAGGCAACGAAGGAGTAATTTTATTGTTAACACGAATATTGCTTCTAACATTAGGGTCGCTATTGATCCCTGCTTAAGCTCAACTTGGACGAGCGCAATAAACGAAGCATTAGCAGCTTGGAACAATGCCGGTTCCCGTTTATCGTTCTCCGTTGTCACCTCCAACCCACATATAACCATATATGCTGATGATACCCCTGCATGCCCATCCAGTCACCGTAATTTAGGCTATTATGTTTGTGGTATGGGAACATTTCCTAGCAATGGGAATCCAGGGAATGTAATTTCTATCAATACAGATTCGCCTTATATGAACAGCTATGCAAAGAAATTGTTTGTTGCTATACATGAGTTTGGTCATAATATTGGTTTGGCACATACCAATCAAAGTTATGGAACCCACATATCCGGAACGCCAACCAGTGACTCCAATTCGATTATGAATGGAGGTACATGTGGAAACGTAGGACCAATTAGTACATATGACAAAATAGCCGTTCAGAAGCTGTACCCAGAAGCAAATCCTTGTGATGCCTGTGGCCCTTGTTTTACTTGTGTTAACGGGCAATGTATTTGGGATTTTAATTATTTTGGTTGGTGTCAATCTAACAATGATTGTCCATGTGATGCATTTTGCATGGGGAACTCGTGTATTCCTTACTAATCGATTAAAATAGTTTTGTAACACCGGAATCCCGAATTTAAAAAAGAGCCGGTCGAAACCAATCGACCAGCTCTCTTTTTTACTATAAAAAGTCAATGTTTATTTACACGGGTGGATAGAAACCACGTGTGGTTCGCCACTGAGCGGTTGGAAGATTTCAACCATTTTGCTTTCATTAACGGCATTAGGAAATGCACCTTTAAAATTACAGAAGAAACGATAATTTGTTCCGGCAACAACCTGAGTCGAAACAGCAACGGGCGTATAAGTTCCTCCCATCATGCCTTTCATGGCAGCCTCGAAGACTTTCATTGCTTCCATTGAAGGTGTCATCGCTTTGAAAGCAGTCCAAGCACCGGTTGCGGTTGTAGTTGCATTTGTCATAATGATAAATTTTAAGGTTAATAGATACTTTACAACAATAAAAGCACGCATCTTAACAGCACGAGGCTAGCAGACAAATATGCTATTCATTTGTAAAGCTTATAAATATTGAATTCGGCCAAAATTAGTAAAACATATTACAAATAAAAATTATTTATTAAATAAATATTTATCTGTATGGCTTTTGTTTGGTCGATTCCCATTACCACAACTTTAACAAGATTATTCTATCAAATGCATTATCATAAAAGGAAAAGAGAAAAATTATTTCCTCAAAGTGATGCTCAAATTGTTAAAAAGCGCAAAATTCGCATTAAAAGCAACATAAATATTGCCATAACGCCAAATTATCCTTAACTTTAGCTCGCTATTCTAATACTTACCTACTTACCAAAATTATACTATCTTCAAACCAATACAGAATAAAATTATGGTAAAACAAATGATCTCGACAGGGCTACTCTCTTGCTTTTTATTCATGGTGGGTAATGCTCAAACCAGTCTGAAAGTTTACGATATTTTTCAGGCAAAGTGTGCTACATCCGGATGCCACAATAATGCCGATCAGGAAGCAGGTCTTGATCTAGAAGGCACGGGCGCAACAACGGCACTAAAAGCCTTGAATGTCTACAATAATATTTTCAATGTCACACCTGCAAATGACCATGCTCAAGCGAAAGGATACAAATATATTTATCCCGGTAGAACGGATAAAAGTTTCTTATTCAGGAAATTAAATCTTGGTCTAGAACAAACCATTAATATGCATGCAGAGGAGGGGCAAAGCATGCCTCCTTATGGTGGTATCCAACTGACCGATGTGGAAAAAGAAATGGTCCGGCAGTGGATTCTTTATGGGGCACCAACCACCGGGGATGTTGTGGATGAAGGCATGATTGATGATTATTATAATGTAAGTGGGCAAGCTAGTTTTCCGGAAAGGCCGCAAACACCGGAAGAGGAAGGCATGACAGGTTTCCAAATTAAAATGGGGCCGTTTTATTTGAATAAGGCAGGTCAATTCGGCGATGAACTGGAATATTTCCAAAAGTATGAACTCGAACTTCAGGAAGACGTTGATGTCGATCGGATTGATATAAAAATCTCGGGCTACTCCCATCACTTGTTGATCTATGATTTTAATGAAGGAGGCGATACCAATATTCCGCATGGACTGCGGCTCAACCCTGACCATAGTAATATCGGTTTGGTAACGGCAGTACAGAGTCCATTGGATATGCGTTTGCCACAGGGAACCGCATTCAAATGGAAAAATAATCTGGTATTGGATTTGAACTCGCATTATATCAATTATGATGACAATAGTATTTATCAAGCAGAAGCCTATATCAATGTTTATACCCAACCGGCAGGGACGGCGGCACAGGAAATGAAGTCGGACTTATTGGTTAATCCTAACATTCCGATTCCGAACAATGGCAATGAAATCGTGCACAACCACAACATTATATTTCCAGCATTGGGAGATATTCATATTTGGGGTTTAATGGGACATACCCACAAGTACGGAACCGGCTATCAGGTATTTACGCGAAACGGTTTTACGCAGGGGGAAATGATCTATGATGGTTCTTGTGCAGAAGGCGTACCTGGCTGTGTTTCTCCAGCCTTTGATTACCAGCATATTCCGATTCGTTATTTTGAACCCTTCCTTCCCGCAACCCTAAACTTTAACGAAGGGCTTGCCCATACCGCGACTTATGTCAACAATGGTCCGTCATCTGTAAACTTTGGCGTTACGTCTGATGATGAAATGATGGTGTTGATTATCATGTATACCGAAGATACGACTGGCGTGATTTTTACAGGGAACCAAGCAATCGAAATGCCACTGGATGCCATACAGGTTTATCCGAATCCTGCTAGTAATCAATTCATGGTTGACATTCCTGTCGAAGTTGTGGCAACAAGGTTTCAGTTGTTTGATATGATGGGTAGGGAAATTGAAAACCAGATGGTTATGGAGCATAGATTTATGGTTTCATGCGAGGAGCTTCCGCAGGGGATGTATCTTTATCGAGTGGAGACGAATGAGGGGCAATTCAAAACAGGAAAAATATTGTTAGAAAGATAATTAATCTTAGCGAAGCAATGCATTGCCTCGCTAAGACACAAAATAAATTAAAATGAAAAAAATTATACCCTTTACTATCTTAATATTATTTACCGCTCAATTTTCTTTTGGGCAAACGGCCATGAAAGTTTACGATATTCTTCAGGCAAAATGTGCAACCTCCGGATGTCACAATACCATTGACCAAGAGGCAGGGCTTGACCTCGAAGGGACAGGTGCCACTGCTGCGGATCGGCTCAATGTTGTTTACAATAACTTACTTAACAGCACTCCTGCAAACGAGCATGCCGATGCAGCAGGCTACAAATATATTTATCCCGGCAGAACGGATAAAAGTTTCTTGTTCCGGAAAATAAACCTTGGTCTAGAACAAACCATTACCATGCATGCGGGAGAGGAACAAAGCATGCCTCCTTATGGCAGTGACCAACTGACCGATGTGGAGAAAGAAATGGTTCGGCAGTGGATTCTTTATGGTGCACCGATAGCGGGAGCAGTTGTGGACGAGGAGATGATCCAGAGTTATTACGATGGCAATGGAGAAGCCAGTTTCCCCGATGGCCCACCAGAAGCACCTGACCCATCGGAAGGATTTCAAATTAAAATTGGACCATTTTTTATGCCTCCGGGAGGAGAGGTAGAATATTTCCAAAAGTATGAACTTGACTTGCCGGAGAATGTGGATGTGGACAGATTTGATGTTAAAATTTCAAACTACTCGCATCATTATATCATGTACAGGTTCACCAATGACGAAACCGCCAACAATACACCTGCAGGACTTCGCATAGATGCCAACCACGATGACATTTCCTACGTGGCAGCCGTTGCAGAAGAGCAGGATTTGCGTTTGCCACAGGGAACGGCCTTCAAGTGGAATCATGATGATGTGCTGGATCTCAATTCGCATTACATCAACTATTCCTCGACGAAAATTTATCAGGCGGAAGCCTATGTCAACATTTATACCCAACCAGAAGGTACGGCAGCTCAAGTCATGAACTCGGTACTCGTTCCCAATGGAAGTATTTACATTCCGAACAATGGGCAAGAAACTTCTTTTACAGTTCCTGTTACCGCGCCCATTTCAGGATGGGCTTGGGCATTGGGTGGCCATACCCACAAGTACGGTACCGGATATAAAATATGGAAACAGCTTCCGAATGGAGGCACAGGCGATTTGATTTATGACGGTTCTTGCGCAGAAGGCATTCCCGGTTGCGTTTCTCCTGCATTTGATTACCAACATATTCCGACTCGCTTTTTTGATAATTTTCTCCATCTAGATTTCAGTGAAGGGGTGATCCATCAAGCTACCTACGTAAACGATGGCCCAGAGCCTGTTTTTTGGGGAGCAACCTCGGATGACGAGATGATGCTGTTTACCATTATGTTCGTATTGGATACAACAGGATTAAATCTAACAACGAGCACACAGGAAGTTTTACCAGAAGAAATCAATCAAGTATCGGTGTATCCAAATCCGGTTGATGGACAAGCTACTTTTAATTTCCCCGCAACAAACGAACCTGTCCAGCTTGAAATTTTTGATGTCCTAGGGAGCCGTGTTTTTAGTGTTCAAAATATTACGGAGACGGCTTACCGTTTTGATGCGGAAGGCTTGCATTCGGGGATGTATCTTTATCAGGCGCGGAATTCGAAAGGGAAGCTGGGAGCTGGGAAGGTTTTTGTGCGGTAGGGGTTTATAAATTAAAACCGTAGCGACACAATGCATTGTGTCGCTACGGATCCATATTCTAACATTACACTCACATAACCTCGATTTTATCTAGGCTCAAGAATAATTTCATACGTTTGCTCTCCCCCATTTTGGATCTTCCGGAC
>JAHDGC010000549.1 GCA_020627865.1 Saprospiraceae bacterium
ATCCCTTCACTATTGATCCTAATGACAACCAAGTGGTTTATTATCCCATACGGAATAAGCTCTATGTGACCACAGATACCGATCAATATTCTTTTACCAATAGTTTTGACTCTACTATGGTAGGCTGGCAAGTTTTAACAGATACTTTGATCACGGACGGTATTGAATTCACAGCAATTGCCGCTACGGAAACTTCGGAAGAGCGCATTTATCTCGGCACGAACCTAGGCCGGGTATATCGTGTTGACAACCCAACAGATATTGCCGCTCCCTTTGCTGATTTGACCACTTCTATCCTCCCTGACGATGCCCATGTTAGTGGTATTGCAATAGACCCCTTGAATGGGGATGAATTGCTAGTTACCTTTTCCAATTATAATATTTATAGTATTTTCCATTCTACCAATGCAGGACTGAGCTGGAGTAAGGTTGCCGGAAACTTAGAACAAAATTCATCAGGTTCCGGAAATGGCCCATCTATCCGACAAGTAGAAATCATGGCACTACCGGATGGCTCTCGCAAGTATTTTGTTGGAACTAGTGTCGGCTTATTCTCCACAGAAACCTTAGAAGGCATCACGACAACATGGACAAAAGAATCCGAAGATCAAATTGACAACAATGTGGTTACAAATATTGTCGGAAGAAATTCTGATGGTTTCGTTGCTGTTGCCACACATGGCAATGGTATTTACAGTGGTTATGTTGTTCCGGATTCTGTAACCCAAACGAAAAATCCTGCTATAATCAATGCTTCCGTTAAATTATTCCCTAATCCCACAGATGACATTTTGAATGTGATTTTTGAATTGCACCATAAAGAAACGGTCAGACTTCAGTTATTTGATGTGTTGGGAAGAAAGGTAAAGCAACCAACAACTTTACGGAATACCGTCATCGGGGAAAATCGATTTGAAATGAATGTCCAAGATTTGGAAGCTGGAAATTATTACTTGGAAGTGGCAGGAGAAAGTTTTAGGAAGACATTGGCTATTGTGATAAAAGGATAACAAAGGACGTAATGCATTACGCTCAACTGGTGTAATGCATTACGTTCAATAATATTAACAACACCCTCCCCCATCATAATGAAACGTGGAAGGAGAAATAAAAATATCATGTCGCCCTAAATCGGATAAGGCTTTTGCGGTTTTATCACAAACAGCCATCGGTTGATTTTGCAAAAGAACATGGCCTTTTTTATCATCAAAAGAATCTTCTTCGCCAAAATAGATAGCTGCCTTTCCAGTAAAAACACAAGGGCCATCTGCTGGCATTGGATCTTTAATGGCACAAACTTCTATACTTTCGATGTAGAGATTTTCGGCCGTATCATAATGTTTGGTATCCAAGATCCGGTATGGTCTACGGCTCCGTATTTCTATGGTTCCAAAGCCAACATCCGTCAACATTTTCACATAATCTGCAATTGGAATAGCTCCACTTAAACAAAGTGCTCGCAAGCGCTCGTCATTGCGCAAATTCTCCCCCATCGGTTGTTCACAAGTTGGATCAGACATGACGAGACGACCATGTGGTTTCAACACCCGATACATTTCGGCAAGCGCCTTTTTGAGTTCTGCTACTTTAAAAATATTGAACAAACAATTTTGCGCAGCGACATCAATACTTTCATCTGCAACGGGCAGACTAAGCGCGTCGCCTTTTTTCAAGTGTACAAACGCTTTCTTAAACCAATCATTACTCGTTTCTGCCTCTTCAAAATTTTTCCGAGAAGCTTCCAACATTTCATCTACAACATCAACACCAATAACGCCCCCTTCCTGTCGTGAAAAGTATGAAAATTGCAAAAGCTCCATGCCTCCCCCAACACCAACATACAAAATTTTCGGATTATTTATCAAATCTCTTGGATGTACCGTACTGCCACAACCGTAATTCATTTCCAACATGATGGAAGGAATCGTTAAACCCGGAAATTGCCAGACGGGGGTTGTCGTACAACACAGGCCAACATCCGGAGAAAGGGCCGCATCCCTATAGACATCCTTAGTCGTTTCGAGATAACTCATGCTTATGTTTTAATTTTTTTATTAAAATAATTCTTTTCCAACTTCAAAGTTATATATTTTTATCCGGATTAAAATTTTCAGTGTATTTTTCGATATGAAATAGTCGCTGTAAGACATTTTATCATGATTTAATAGCAAATACGAACAAAGGGAAATTGCCATCAGACACCCTATATCCCCAAAGGGTTGCTCTCCCAGAATTTCCTTTTGCTAAACCTCATAAGAAATATCATTTTAATAATTGCTAGTTTATTACACCATGCCCAGAATTCTATTATTAAGTGATTTGCATTGGTCTGCGGATGCTCGTGAAATTGAAGAAAGAGATGTTACCTCTTTCCGAAGTCGTCGGGTATTTCCCAAAGAAAAGAAATTCAATCGACTAAAAGATTATGCTGAACTCATTTTAGAAACAAAACCTGAGCTGATACTCTTCGCCGGGGATGTGACCGGAGATGGCTCTTGCGGCCGAGGTTTCCACAAAGCCTTTCTTTACTTGCTTACCGCAATCGAAATGATGGGCATCCATACCTTATATGTACAAGGAGACCATGACGAACAGCGTTATATAAATTATCTGGAAAATCGGACGAGTGATTTTAATTATGTGCATCATATTTCAGGACGTGCGGTTGATATTTGCGGATTAAAAATCTTAGGGCTTTCTTTTTTTCATACCAACCATAGAGAAGATTTAAAGAATTTTGTCGCAACAACCCGAGGGGAGTTTGATATATTACTTTGTCATTGTCCGCTGAAAAGACGGAACTGGCTTTTTGACTTAAATTGCAACTATATTGTTACAGGCCATTTTGATCACAAGTGTAGTTTTATCCGCAAAAAATTGTTCCTTTCTTTTGGGAATGATTTTTCTTTCATCAGTTATGCTGTATTGGAAACGACAAATGAGGAATTCCCAATACAATATGGGTTACAATCTTTTGATCGTTCATTCGATATAACATTTCAAATACGGAAATCAGAAATAGCTTATCACTATGAAATTCTGAAGATGTTCCATGAAAGAGATTTACTAGATTTGAAAAAAATTGAAGGCCGGCAAATGTTGCGACAATTACAACGACAACATCAGTTTGATTTAAAATTTATACAAGGAAATGAATTTAAACAGGCTGTGGAGGAACTGGCTACTTTAAAGAAACAACTCCAATCTGGGGAACAGCAATGGCGAAAGGGCATGATGACGAAGTTGAACAGGTATCGGGTTTCCGGTCGGGTGAAGGTCTCTTATAGTTTTGTGGTGGATTATTTGGAGGGGCTGGCACTTTGAGTATTCGGGGCAAGTCAAAACAAAAATATTTAAAAACAACAAAAAATCATATAAAAATTTGCATATAAAATTATTTATATTTGCATATAATCTTTCTACAGGTATCAAGAAATCAACACAACAATATTAATTTATCAGAATAATCATACTGATTCCATATTCAGATACCTGATTTTTTTATACTAAAATTGGTTTGTAATTCTTGTTTTTAGCTTTAACAGCAACAGCAGGAATAAAAAACTTTCAATAATGGGAATTGCAGAAAAGTAATGCGGTCCGGTTGCTTGATGCATTCGGGGAGTAAAGACTCCTCAGACATAAATTCTTTTCCGAAACGTCGGAAATTGAAGGGTCAGACTTATGGTCTGACGTTGAGACCTCGAAAAGAGGATTGCCTGCCTGCTTGTCGCACGACAGGCAGGGTCTCGTGGTTGCTTGGGTGGGTTCCCACCCTGGAACAGGGTGCCCCATAAAACAAATAAAAAACAATAACATATGAAAAACATCTATCACACAAACCATTTGCAATACACAAACCAAAATCATTCTCCAAAACGAACGATCACATTCCCCGTCTTCTGCCCACTTTCCACATACCGATAAGCCTCCCTTATTTCTTCCGGTTGATAACGCCGATCTATCACCGGCCGAAATTTACCTTCTCTAATCAAATCTGAAATATAAAGTATACTCTTTCTACAATCTTGCGGAATCGGAAAAATCACCCTTTTATCCCCCTTAAATTTCGTCAATAGCGGCAAGTACAAATTCTCCGCATTAGGCCCAAGCTCCGATGAAATATACACACCATTTGGCAACAACATTTTTTTACATTTTCCGAAAGTACTTTTCCCCACAGCATCAAAAACAAAGTTATATTTTTCATCATCCACTTCCGTAAACTCTTCCGTCTCGTAATTATAGACCTTATCTGCACCCAAAGATTTCAACAACGCGAGGTTTTTGGTATTGCCCACCGCCGTCACGTACACCTCCATACTTTTCAATATTTGCAACGCGGCAGAGCCAATCGCCCCCGTTGCACCATTTACCAAAACTTTATCCCCTGCTGTAAACGCTACTTTGTTCACAAAATTATAGGCATAATGCGCCCCTTCCCCACAGGCCACCACCTCCTCGTAAGCAATATTTTCCGGCATATGTGCCACGCCCCTACTTTCTCGAATCACCATATATTCAGCATGGGAAGACAAGCCTTCATCATCAAGCCCCCAAACCCTGTCGCCAACCTTGAAATCTTTTACAGCACCACCGATTCCCACAACCTTTCCTGCAAAGTCCGTCCCAGGCACCAGAGTAGAAGGCTTTAGCAAACCCGTAAAAAAACGAATGGGAAAGGGTTTGCCCCGCAAGATACCGCAATCGGTTCGGTTAACCGTTGTAGTGTAAACTCGGATAAGCAATTCATCATTTTTGGGTACAGGCTCATCTATTTCTTTGAGTTCAAGAACATCCGGACTTCCATATTGGTTTCGGGTTATTGCTTTCATATCTAGCCTTTGAATTGATTAACTAATCTCCTAACAATTAAATATCAATAGCTACTCACCACAAAGCTCCAACAATTTCAAAACAGTCTTCCAATTCCTAGTCGTGGCATTGACCTTCAGTTTCTTCTCAAAAAAATTATTACCTAACTTAGATTTATGATATTTACCGTCACAATAGATGAAAACATCCTTCCCCTGAATCACAAATTTATCCGGCTCATAATTATAAGATTCCGTTTTTTCCTTCTCCTCCGGTTTAGGTTCCTCACTTAAAAAAGTTAAATGCAACTGACCAATGTCGGCACCTTTATTATAGAAAGGATTTTGCCCTACGGATTTTGCCCATTCTTCCGAAGTTCTTACAATCACCGGAACCTCAAAACCAAATTGCTCCGTTATGGCTTTTGCGATACTAGCTGACAACTTGAGGTTATTTGTTTCGGCAGCATCGAAAATCACATTCCCGCTTTGGATATAGGTTTTGACATTAGAAAAGTTCATTTTTTCAAGCATCGCCCTCAAATCTGCCATGAGAATTTTTCTTTTTCCTCCAACATTTATACCTCTTAAGATTGCGATTTTTTTATTCATTTTTTCATCTATATTTATAACAATAAAATTACGTCAAGCATGCTCTTTCAAAAATT
>JAHDGC010000004.1 GCA_020627865.1 Saprospiraceae bacterium
CCGCCACATTCATAACATAAGGATTACAATCCCAAAAACTGGCGATTTCCCTTTCCGCCGCATCCGCATTTTTCACCGCATCATACACTTCTATGAGTTCTTTATAAAAATCGCTATTTTTTTTCAAGGTTACGATTGTCGGAATTTCGGGAACGAATTGTTGTGCCGAATCTATTACGAAAGGCCGGATTTTCCCCCAGTGTGGTTCGATGGCTTCCATATATGCCGGCGGAGTCGGTTTCCATTCCATTGGATTTTCAGAAATGGTAAATCGGGGAAAGGAACGGCTTTCCGCATAATTATCCTTTTTCGCATAAGCAATGATGGCATCTTTCACCGCTTCCCCGTAAGCAACAGACCGATCAAAAACGGCACCCGGCATTCGTATTTTTTGATAAAACTGAAGGAGTTCCTCCAGCTTTGTATCAATCATCCCTTCTGAAAAAACAAAATTCTTAGCAGTAGCTAGATAAGCATAACTGGCCGCTAAAGGGAAACAATATTCTTGCGTCTTATCCGGTAATGGCAGTGCCTCCAATTGATTAAGTTGCCCAACAAGACTTTTGTAAGCAGGATCAAGATGGCGGGCAATCTCATAAGCCGCGATGGAAGGATAAGCATAATTCCTGCTCGCTACGGGTGGCGAAAATATATCATGAACGATAACATCGGTCAAGTCATCAACGGATTGATGCAAAATTTCAGGGTCAAGGGCATCTTTTTCCCAGTTTTCATTCACCTGTTCACAAGAGAGCAAAAGAAAACACGATAGTATGATAAGAATTGGGCGTTGCATTATAGATATATGTATGATACTCAAAATTTACTCCTATGTTTTAAAATTAAGAACAAATGTAAAATTATTGCTCCAAATTATATATATTGTTTTCTCTAATTTTTCTAAACCGCCAAAAACACGCACATGAACCAGAAGATCATACAAACAATTCTAATTGCATTTTGCCTGCAATCACCAATTACAAAGCAGGACGGGAAATTAATTTGAGGGCGGGGTTTGAATGCAAGCAAGGAAGTGAATTTGAGGCGACCATTGAATCTTGCGGAGCACAATAATCATGAACGACAGCAACTGGCATAACTCATGATTTTGTCATATTATTTCAAATATATTGTTGGCTTTTTCCTATTTTAATATAAAACTTTATATATTTATTGTCCCTTTTGGACAAATACACACTTACTACTACCAAAATAAACCGAAAGCCATGCTCCAGTATGGCAAATTTTGCGAATCAAATTTAAACTATAACCAAAATAAATTGTATGAAAAAAATTTACACAAGAGTGCTGCTGTCTCTAGCACTGATTCTTTTTCTCGGTTCCTTTGTCTCTGCACAAAGAATGATATCGGGGAATATATCAGACGCCGAAGACGGGGAACCGCTCATAGGAGCCTCCATCGTTCCAACGGGTGGATCAGGTGGAACCGTCTCCGATCTGGATGGCAATTTCTCGCTGAAAATTGCAGATGATGTCAAAACATTGGACATCTCCTATACCGGATATGCTGCACAAACGGTTGACATTGCTGGGCAAGACAACATCAAGATATCCCTCTCTTCTGGGGTTGTTTTGGGGGAAGTTATCGTGATCGGGTATGGAACCTCTAAACCTAGCGATGTTACCGGCTCGGTAGCAAAAGTCACCGAGGAAGATTTTAACAAGGGTGCCTTTACCTCTCCTGAGCAACTGCTGGAAGGTAGAACTTCTGGGGTTCAGATCACCAGTGCGAGTGGCGCACCTGGCGCAGCAACCGCCATTAATATTCGGGGATTTTCTTCGGTTCGGGGAGATAACAGTCCACTCATTGTCATCGACGGTGTGCAATTGGATAACCGGAATGTAGATCCGGGCGGGGATGTTGCTGGCCTTGGTGTCAGCGCGGGTTCTAATCCACTTGCCTTTATTGATCCCAACGAAATTGCATCGATGGAAATTCTTAAAGATGCTTCTGCTACAGCAATTTACGGATCTAGAGGTGCTAATGGGGTCATCATTATTACTACTAAAAAAGGAAAAACAGGAGCACCGACATTGGAGTATTCCATGCAACAAGGGTTTAGCCAAATTGCGAACAAACCGGATTATCTCTCTGCGGCCGACTACAGAAGTGCTTTGAATACAGAAGCACTTGGCACGGATAATGATTTCGGAGCAAATGTAGATGCCTTGGATGCCATCTTGCAAACAGGCTACACCAACTCCCACTCTGTCGGTATCGGTGGTGGCTCAGACAAGTACAACTTCCGGGTTTTTGGTAGCTTTTTTGACCAAACTGGGATCGTTCAAACTTCGGGACTGAAAAAGTATATCGGTGGTATAAATTCTTCTTTTAAATTATTGGATGATGATCGCATAACCTTGGATTTCTCTTTCAAAGCATCGAACCTTATCCAAGATGATGTCCCAATCTCCAACGATGCGGGTTACGAAGGTTCCTTGATTGGAGCTGCATTACAATGGAACCCGACCAAAACATTGACTAAAGAAGATGGTTCTTACGATCAGGATATTGTGGAGCAAAGAAACCCTCTTGCACTAAACGACTACATCACAGATCAATCTAACAGCCTCAGATTTATTGGAAACATTGGCGCTACGGTAAAGATTATTGAAGGTTTAACTTACTCCTACAAGATTTTTGTCGATCAAGCTAAGGGAGAAAGGAGATTTAGTGCTGATCCGAAACTTAACTTCAATGACATCTTGGATAGAGGGCAGGCTTTTATTGGCAACAATACTTTAGGTAGCACTCAATATTTGAATACCCTAAATTACACGACCAATATTGCCAATAGTCTCAATCTTGATGCCCTTGTCGGGTACGAACATTTGAAATATACCAATAGAGGTAGTTCCATTTGGGCAACTGACCTTGCCCTAGAGTCTAGCCTTGACCTCACAGATATTATTCAATCTGCCGCAAATGAAAACCAAAGGACAGAAGCCTTTCATGATCCAGATATTAATATCAGATCCTTTTTTGGTAGATTGCAACTTAATTATAATGATAAATACTTGTTAACTACAACCCTCCGGTCGGATGCTTCCAGTAAATTTGGAAAGAATAACCGAACGGGGATTTTCCCTTCTTTTGCATTGGGTTGGATAATTAGTAATGAGAGCTTTGCTCCAGATTTCTTTGATAACCTCAAACTTAGAGTCGGTTGGGGAAGAACCGGAAATCAGGAATTCCCAGCGGGTGCTGCGCAAGCATATTACACCTATCAAAATGGCGGGTTATCGCTTAGAAATAATGTAAACGAAGACCTTTCTTGGGAATCTAGTGATCAGTTGAACGTCGGTTTAGATTTTGCGTTCAACGATTATAAAGTTTCGGGAACCATTGATTATTTCAATAAGCAAACCAACGACTTGATTCTCTTTGTTGTAGATGCGCAGCCTGTACCGAGTGTAGAAGGACGTACCTACAAAAATGTAGATGGTGTTATTAAAAACAGCGGTCTTGAACTCGGATTGAATTATAGTATTCTTGAAAAACAAAACCTTCGCTGGAATGTTGGTCTGAACTATACTTTCCTTACGAACAAGGTAGAAGACTTCATCACGTCTATCAATACGGGTGCCATCAATGGGCAAGGGCTTACTGGAGCTTTTGCACAAAGAATTGAAAATGGACAACCTTTGTATGCTTATTACCTGCCTGTTTACGATGGTTTAAATGGAGAAGGGCTTTCACAATATGAAGATCCCGTTAATGGTGGTACCACGATTATTGCTACAGTTAATTCTGTTAAGCAATTTGTTGGCGATCCACTTCCCGATCATCTTCTCGGATTTTCTACTGGGGTAGAATTCGGCCCTTTTGATGCACAATTGAACTTGAATGGTGCTTTTGGTCATCAGATTTATAACAATACAACAAACGCGGTTTTCGTAAAAGGAAACTTGGCCAATGGTAGAAATACACTGGCAGATCAGGTTGGCAACAAGGAAAGTTCCAACAATTCATACCCAGCATCAACAAGATATCTTGAAGATGGTTCCTACCTACGGATAGCGAATCTTACCTTGGGGTACACCCTCAAACAACTTCCCGGCTTCCTTAAAGGTGCTAGACTTACCCTCACGGGCCAAAACCTTTACACCTTTACCGGATACTCCGGCTTCGACCCTGTCGTGAATGTTGATAAATCCATTGATGGGATTCCATCTTTCGGTATTGATTATACCCCCTACCCTACTAGCAGGACTTTCCTCATAGGGTTGAATATCAAACTTTAATAAAAAACAATAACATAATGATGAATACTTTAAGAATTTTTATGTTGTTTGGAATTCTCCTCCTTTCGAATAGTTGTGGAGATATAGAAGAAACCATACAAGATGGTGTTGTTCCTTCTTCAGATGGTGCGATTGATATCGATGCACTTTTTGTGGACATTTACAGGAGCTTAGAAATTTTCCAAACACAAGATAACATCTGGGCATTACAACAACATACCACAGATGAACTGATGGGACCAACCCGAGGAACAGACTGGGATGATAACGGTATCTGGCGGGTGCTCCATGACCACACCTGGGATGCGGAACACAATTACATCCGCTCTGCCTTTAACAGTATGGGAAGGGGTCTTTTTATTTCCAATGACATTCTGCAATACGACCTTACGGCAGAGCAAGAGGCTGCGGCCAGATTTATTCGTGCTTTTTATGTCCATCATATTAATGATAACTGGGGACAGGTGCCGATGAGAGACCCAGGTGCAAGTATTGTTGGCGTTGACCCTACTGTTATGAGTAGCCAAGAGGCTTCAGATTTTGTGATTAATGAAGTGGAAGCTATCGTCAGTAATTTACCGGAGGGTAGTACTTCGACAGCACATGTCGTATCCAAAGAAGCTGCCTACGCCTTGTTAGCAAAAGCGTATCTCAACAGGGCAGTGTACAACTCTGCTGACAGGGTTAGCCTCAGCTTCAGTTCTGGAGATATGGACAAGGCGATTACCTATTGTGATCAAATTATCAACTCCGGAAAATATAGCGTAGATGACGATTTTTATGACAACTTCCGTCCACAGAATGATGTGGTATCTTCAGAGCTAATTTTTACTTCTCAGAATACGGGCGGGCTTCAGGCTGGTAATGTTCGGTCAAGATGGTTCTTTACCCTGCACTATAACCAGAATCCAAGTGGCTGGAATGGCTTCTGTACTATCTCTGATTTTTACAATAAATTTACGGATGATAATGATGTCAGAAAAAGTGCCGAACCGGATGACCTTACGCCCGTGAGTGGTTTGAAAGCTGGGTTTCTTGTAGGGCAACAAAAAGATCAGGATGGCAATGATCTTCAAGATAGGAGGGGGAATGCACTAGCTTTTACGCCAGAAGTTGCCCTGTTCGAAACGGGAGATAACCTCGAAGTTACAGGGGTGAGAGCCATTAAATATATTCCCGATTATGAAAGTGGTGACCTCGTCGACAATGACTATGTTTTCTACAGGTATTCCGATATTCTGCTGATGAAAGCGGAGGCCATTGCTAGAGGTGGTAGTGCTACCAATGGCGATTCGCCTGCCAGCCTAGTAAACATGATTCGTGGAAAGCGCGGTGTTCCTGAAAATTCAGATGGCAGCCTAGATGCTATTTATGATGAAAGAGGTTTCGAGCTTTGGTGGGAAGGCCACAGAAGACAAGACCAAATTCGCTTCGGAACGTTCCTAGATGCATGGAATGAAAAGGGTGCTTCTGATCCGACTAAAGTGTTGTTCCCTATTCCTGCATTAGAGTTGGCGGCAAGTCCGAACTTGGTGCAGAATCCGGGGTATTAATGTTGTGCCGCAAGCGGTAACCGAACAAAAAAACGTAGAGACGCAATGCATTGCGTCTCTACGTTTTTTTGTTACAAATCAAAAATCACACTATAATTTATACTATTACCTACGAGAAAACAATGAATTTTAAACATACGGTATACGGTTTTATACTATTGCTTTTTGGTGCTTGTGCAAAAGACGACACCGTTACGACCTCTCCCCTCTTCACGTCCATCGCTCCCCAAAATTCCGGTGTAGATTTTATCAATAAAGTGACCAATTCTGAAGAACTGAATATTTTCACTTATCGAAATTTTTACAATGGTGGCGGTGTCGGTATTGGTGATTTGAATAATGATGGCTTGGCGGATATTTACCTTACGGCAAACATGGGGAGCAACAAGTTATTTCTGAATAAGGGTGACTTCACCTTTGAGGACGTCACTGAAAAATCAAAAACGGCACTGCCTGACCATTGGAGTACTGGAGTTGTCCTAGTGGATATTAACCATGACGGACTGCTTGATATTTATGTTTGTAATGCTGGTTTTGTAAAAGGACAGAATCAGAAAAATGCCTTATTTATCAATCAAGGAAATATGTTGTTTGAGGAACAGGCTACAACTTATGGCCTGGACGAGGATGGCTACACCACCCATGCTGCTTTTTTTGATTATGATAAAGATGGTGATCTGGATGCCTACATCCTCAACAATAGCTTTATTCCGACCAACACTTTGAATTATTCTAACAAAAGAAATCTCCGAGCAGCAGACTGGCCCGTGAAGGATTTTCTGAAAGGTGGTGGAGACAAATTGTTAGAAAATCAAGATGGTCAATTTGTCGATGTTTCAGAAAAGGCCGGTATTTACCAAAGCCTGATCGGGTTCGGGCTTGGTGTAACAGTGGGCGACATCAATGAGGATGGCTATGAGGATTTGTATATTTCCAATGATTTCTTTGAAAGGGATTATTTATACCTCAATCAAAAAGATGGTACTTTTGCCGAAAAGCTGGAAGATTATTTTGAACACATTTCCCATAGCTCTATGGGTGCCGACATGCGGGATGTGAACAATGATGGCTTACCGGACATTTTCGTAACGGACATGTTGCCCGATGAGGAATACCGCCTGAAGACGACAGCTTCATTTGATGATATTAACCTCAGAAATTTAAAAGTCAAACAAGGTTTTTACAACCAGTTTATGCATAATACTTTGCAGCTAAACAAGGGAAAAAAATTCAAAGAAATTTCATTTCATAGTGGGGTTGCAGCATCGGATTGGTCGTGGGGTGCTTTGATGTTTGATGCGGATAATGATCGCTACACCGACTTGCTGGTTTGTAATGGTATTTTCCATGATGTGATCAATCTTGACTTTATGGATTTCTTCGCCAATGACATCATGCAGCAAATGGTACTTTCTGGTAAGAAGGAAGATGTAGCTTCCGTTATTGACAAGATGCCCTCTACCCCATTGCAAAATAAATTTTTTAAAAACATTGGTGGGATGAAGTTTGAGGAAGTGGCGACAGATTGGGGACTCCCAGAAAAAACATTTTCTAATGGTGCCGCTTACGGCGATTTGGATAATGATGGTGACTATGATTTGGTGATTAATAATGTCAATCAGCCTGCCCTACTATATAGGAATAATGCAACGAATCATACTTTGCAAATTAAACTGGTCGGCTCGTCAGAGAATCCGGATGCTATCGGGAGTAAGGTTTTTGTTTATGATAAAGAGGAAGTGCTTTCCCGACAAATACATCCCGGTCGAGGATTCCAGTCTTCAGTTGATTATAAACTCATTTTCGGGCTTGGCGCACAAACGGCTGTTGACTCCATCAAAATCATCTGGCCAGATCAAAGGGAAAATCTTATTTACAACAATATACAAGCAGATACTTTATTGATTTTTGAACACGAAAATGCAGTTACCCGAAAGGGTAAAAAAAATGTTGCAAAAAAAATCTTCACAGAAATTCCGCACGATATCCTTGCCCATGAAGAAGACGACTGGATTGATTATTATTATGAAAGAGGGCTTTACCGATTGCTTTCCAAAGAAGGGCCGAGATCCTGTGTTGCTGATGTGAATGGTGACGGGCAAGATGATTTGTTCACCTGTGGTGCAAAGGACAAACCTTCCATGATTTATATCCAACAAAACGGTAAGCTCGAAATTTCGGAGCAAATCGACATAGGGAAACATCTTTTATTCGAAGATGTCACCGGTACTTTTTTTGATGCCGATGGTGATGGTGACCAAGATTTGGTTATCGGTACCGGAGGCAATCACATGAAACCGAACGAATATCTCTTGCGGGATCGTTTATACCTCAATGATGGAAATGGCTCCTTCAATATTTCCATGGATTTCAAACCCAAGAAGGGCATGAACACGGCTAAAATTATTGCCTTTGATTATGATGCAGATGGCGACCAAGACCTGCTTTGTTTTTCGCGTAGCGTACCGAGAAATTTTGGCTACCGCCCCGTTCATGCTTTGTATGATAATAATGGTTATGGTGTTTTTACGAAGCCCGCCCCTGAAAAAATAACTGTCTTTGAGAAATTGAGCATGGTGACGGATGCCATATTAGTAGACATGGATAAAGATAATCGTGCAGAACTTGTTATAGTTGGTGAGTTTTCCGCTCCAATTGTTTTAAAATATGATGGTGAAAAATTTATCCAAATAAAAAATAACCTTTCAGAATTGTATGGCTGGTACTATAGTGTAGCAGCAACGGATATAGATAACGACGGGGATCAGGATTTAATTTTCGGGAATCATGGTACTAATAATTACCTGCAAGCTTCAGAATCAGCGCCGGTTCATTTGTGGGTGCATGATTTTGATGACAATCAAACAACGGATAAAATTTTAACTTATCGAAAAGGAGGAAAGGATTTTCCAGTCATGTTGAAAAAACAAATTGCCGATCAAGTTGTTGTTATAAAAAAACAAAATATCAAACATGCCGACTTTGCCACCAAATCCATTTCCGAACTTTTCCCCGAAACAGATTTTAACAAAGTAGGGAAATATCGGCTTACTTACATGCAAAGCTTTGTAGCAAAAAATAAGGGAGACGGTCAAAATTTTGAAATCATCCCCCTACCCTTTGAGTCACAATTGTCATCCATACACAGCATCTTGCCTGTTGACTATGATGACGATGGGGATATGGATTTATTGACCGGTGGCAATGACTATCATTTGATTCCACAGTTTTCTAGATTAGATGCCAGCTTTGGTGCTTTGTTAGAAAATGATGGCAAGGGTAATTTCCAATTTGTGGATGAACAAGATTCGGGCATTTGGATCACAGGAGAGATTCGAGATATTCATATGGTGAGATTAGCAGGAAAGGAAACTTATGTTTTTAGTCGGAATGATTTATCGCCTGTGCTAATACAGTGTGATGAGTTTTAGCTTAAAGGGAATTGGGAATTTTAATATAAAAAAGAATTTAAATCCTTTTTTTTTGACATTTTTGTGTTGTATTATTGTCCTGCTACATTCTACAACATAGCTTGAGATAAAAAAGATAACCAATCCATAATGAAGAGACGAAATTTCAAATTTTGGGCACTTGCTATTTTTATAGTTTCCATAACAATAGTCATGACCAATGCTTCTGAGTTTGGCACAAATTCCAGCTCCAAAACCAAGGACAAATCTTCAGACACTACTATAAAAATAAATGATACACCCTTTGATAAAATGATGGCTGTACTGACACATAAACGGTGCGTGAATTGTCATCCATCTGGGGATCGGCCACGACAAGGAGAGGATAGCCATATCCATAATTTTGATGTGCAAAGAGGGGAAGACAATCATGGCGTTGCAGCCCTCCGGTGTGAAAGCTGTCATGGTCATGAGAATAATGATTTCTCCGGAGTGCCCGGTGCACCGGAGTGGAGCCTGGCTCCAATTGCTATGGCTTGGGAAGGACTTAGTCGTGTCAAGATTGCAAAATCTATGTTGAACAGGGCCAATAATGGCAATCGTAGCCTTGATGAAATTGTCAAACATTTGACAGAGCATGAACTCGTACTTTGGGCTTGGGAACCGGGCGTGGATGCAGAAGGTAATCCAAGAGAAAAGCCACCTGTTGGAAAAGAGGAGTATATTAAAGCAGTTAAGGAATGGGCAGCGGGTGGAGCTGTGATTCCTGAAGAGTAAATTGTGTGGAACAGGACCGGCCTGCGTGTCGTAGTCAGGCAGGTTTTCTGGATTAGTGAACTTTCTGGATTTTGTCGATCAATCTTCAATTGATCTCTGCTCGTAGCGATATTTGTTAGGAGAGGATTCATTTTACAATAATTTAATCAGAGACGATGAAAATAACTTTTACCATAAATGGAAAACCCGCAACGGTAGATGTGGATGGTCATACACCATTACTTTGGGTCGTTAGGGATATGCTTAATCTGAAGGGTACAAAATTTGGTTGTGGGAAAGCAGCCTGTGGCGCCTGTACTTTGCATGTTGATGGTGAGGCTGTCCGATCGTGTTCCTATCCTGTAAAATATGCTGAAGGAAAAAGGGTAACCACCATCGAGGGTTTATCCGAAGGCGACCAATTGCATCCTGTTCAGCAAGCTTGGGAAGAAGAAGTTGTGCCACAGTGTGGATATTGTCAACCCGGTTTTATGATGGCCACGGCAGCTATGTTGGAAAAAATACCCAACCCGACGGATGATGATATTGATAAAAATATTGTCAACATTTGCCGTTGTGCTACTTATTATCGTATGCGAAAAGCGATTCATAAGGCCGCAAAAATAAAAGCTGCAAATGGGTGATGTAATGTTTTGTGAATAAAATTTAACACAAAAATTTTCTCTGCAAGCGTTCTAGAGATTGACATCTCTGGCAATGATATCGTCCCGATGGAACTCACACATGGAAAGCATCAAGAAGTTATCCTTTTCATTATTCAAAAAAATATCATGAGTAGAAATAATAAACCAAAAAGTAAATCAAGGCGGAAGTTTTTAATTCGGGGAGGATTGGGAACTATAGGATTATTGGCTTTGGGGACATATGTTTTCAGAAACTCGATAAGGAGATCGATGTATGAGTTGGGCGAAACAATGGTTGTTCCTTATTCGGGAACAGGGACAGAAGCCAACCTCTGGTTTGAAATGACTAAAGACAATAAGGTGATTTTGCATTCTCCAAAAGTAGAAATGGGGCAAGGAACCTTTACAGGGTTTGCCCAAATTGTGGCCGATGAATTGGATGTCGATATTAAGCAAATTATAGTCAAAGCGGCAGAAACTGCTACGGGAATTGTAGATGGCATGAGTACAGGAGGAAGTTTGTCCGTCGCGCAACTATTCCAACCCTTGCGGGAAATGGCCGCTACTATGCGGGAGAAGATAAAGCAGGAAGGGGCAAAAAAAATGGGGGTTGACGCGGCTTTTATCAAAACTGCCGATGGCGTATTATCCGCTGGCGGTAAAACGATGAAATATGCTGAAGCCGTAGCAGATGTATCAGACTGGTCTTTGCCAGATACTCCAGAACTTCGTCCCGTTTCTTCTTATAAATTTGTAGGAAAACCTGTGAAAAGAATTGACTTGCGTGCAAAAATTGTTGGAGAACCCATTTTTGGGTTGGATGCAGAAATGCCTAACATGCTGCATGCTGCCGTTATTCGGCCGGAGCATGTTGGTTCCTCGTTAAAAAGTGCAGATACTAGTGCTGCGGAAAAAATGCCGGGTGTGGTTAAGATCATCGAAAAAGATGGTTGGATTGGCGTGGTTGCGAATAGTTTCCCAGAAGCCTTGGCCGCAAAAAATAAAATAAAAGTAGATTGGGATATTCCTAAAACATGGACAGAAGAAAGTCTTAGGGAGTATTTGAAAATAGGGGAAGGGGCAAAGATGATTACCCAGAAAGAAGGTAGCGAATTAGACCCAGATGATGGAGATGTAATCTCGCTGGAGTTTACAAGCCCGATAGGCGCACATGCTCAAATCGAACCCAATGGAGCTGTTGCTTCTGTCAAGGATGGTGAAGTTACCGTAATATTATCTACACAGGTTATTGGGGTTACGCAAAATCAGGTCGCAGAGGCACTGGGCATTGACAAGGGTAAGGTAAATATTATTGGGACTTATCTCGGTGGTGGATTTGGTCGCAGATTGAATACAGATCATGCTGTGCATGCTGCTTTGATGTCTCAAGAAGTGGGAAAGCCTGTAAAATATATCTTTACTAGAAAAGAAGAATTCCAAAACGATGCTTTCCGGCCACCTACCCACCATATTGTCAAGGGAAAACTGAATGGACAAGGACAACTGGATAGTTTAGAGCATCACTATGCCAGTGGGGATGTAGCGATGAACTCTGTGATATTCCCTTCTGCGATGAATTCTATGATGGGTTCAGATGTGGGTGCTATGCGGGGTGGGAATATTATGTATAATAAAATCCCTAACCACAGGGCTGTGCAGTGGCACAAGACTTTGCCTTTTGCAACTAGCTTTTGGAGAAGTTTGGGTTTATTGGCCAATACTTTTGCGATCGAAAGTTTTGTAGATGAAATGGCTATGAAGGCCGGTAAAAGTCCAGTTGATTTCCGATTGGCAATGTTGGGCGATGAAGAACATCAAAATAGGATACGAAAAGTTATAGAAGAAGCGGCTGCAAAATCTAATTATTCTGATAAAGCTTCCGGCAATAGGGCCATGGGCTTTGCTGCCTCTGTTGATGCGGGTGCACCTTGTGCGCAGGTAGTGGAAGTATCTGTTGTGGATAACCAAATCAAAGTGGAAAAAGTGACCTGTGTGTTTGATTGTGGTTTGGCAGTAAATCCAGATCAGGTGATTGCACAGTGTGAGGGTTCTATCATTATGGGGATTAGTGCTTCTTTGCATGAAAAAATGACTTTGAAGGATGGTCGGTTATTCCCAATTATTTATGGGCCTTATGATATGGCGTTGATGAAGAATTCACCAAAGGAAATTGATGTGCATTTGATTCAAGGGGTAGATATTCCGCTTCCGGTTGGGGAGCCGCCTTTGGGGCCGATTGGTGCTGCGATCGGGAATGCTGTTCGAAGGATTACGGGGAAACGATTGACGGATTTGCCAATGGTATTGGGTTAGCAATTAAATTCTTTCTATATTAGATGCCGAATTGTACAAGGTGACTTTTCAATGGTTTGCTTGTGTGGTTTGGCATTTTTTGTTGGGATGGGGTTAGTTGTTTGTGTTTAATTTGTTATGGGGTCAGAGGTTGTTATTTATTTTTATTTTAAAATATATGAAATTTTCACATTATTATATACTTTGTGCAAAGGGTGGGATCCCACCCAAGCCTCGAAGCCGTCGCCCCTTCCTTTGGGGCTTAAGTGACAGACATAAGCCTGCCCCATCTCTTCCTGACATTTCAGGATAGAAGTATAGTTTGAAAGGAGCAATACTCCCCGAACACATCCAACAATCCGGATCCAGATTGCTATCAGCAATTCTCAAATAAATTAACCTTCAATATTATTTTGATGAAATTCTAGTGTCGGCAGTATCAGTCCCAAGCTTGTGAAGATAAAAGATATACCTTCGATTATCTGATACCCAAAAGGTCATGCACAAATATAAACATAATATTTTAAATCACAAACTTTTTGATTGCTTTTTTTTTTTGTGCTTACATTTTCAAACAACATTCCGCTGAAAACCCTAGTTAAAATTTCATTCAACTGCATACTGTTATAAATATGAGAAACGCTAAGATAAATTTCACAAAATTATTAGGATTTACTTTTCTCGTGGTGCAAACATTTTCCGCTTGCCAACCGGAGACTCAAACGACTCCGCTCTATCAGCTCTTGAATAGTGAACAAACCGGCATCACATTCTCTAATGAACTTCCTGTAGACACAACGCTTAATATTTTCAATTACATGTATTACTACAATGGAGGAGGACTAGCCGCAGCCGATTTCAACAACGACGGCCTAATAGATTTACTTTTTTCATCTAATCTTGGCAAGGAGAAAATGTATCTTAATAAAGGGAATATGAAATTCACCGATGTTACGAGTCAAGTGGCATTGGAGGATGGGGAATCTAGTTGGACAAATGGGGTCTCCGTCGCAGATGTGAATGGGGACGGGTTGCAGGATATTTACTTAAGTCAAGTGGGGAGCTATCGGTCTTTGACAGCTCCTAATAAATTATTTATTTGCACAAAAATTGATAACAATAATATTCCCCATTATAAAGAATCTGCCGGAAGTTATGGTTTAGCATTTAGGGGATTCAGTACGCAAGCAGGATTTTTTGATTACGATCTGGATGGTGATTTGGATTTGTATTTGATGAATCATAGTCTACACCACAATGGAACTTTTGGCCAGAGGAACACTTTTCAGGGGAAAGTAGACTCCGTCTCTGGAGATAAACTTTTCAGGAATGACAACAATATTTTTACAGATGTTAGTGAGGCAGCAGGCATCAACAGTACGGTATTAGGTTACGGTCTCGGCCTTGCTTTTGGTGATGTCAATATGGACGGGTATCCTGACATTTATATTGGCAATGATTTTCATGAAAATGACTATCTCTATATCAACCAAGGAGACGGCACCTTTAAGGATGACTTAACAAATCAATTACAACACACCAGTCGATTCAGCATGGGGGTCGATATTGCAGATGTCAATGGCGATGCTTTTCCCGATATTATATCCTTGGACATGTTACCGGAAGATCCTGAAATTCTGAAGCGTTCTGAAGGAGAGGATGCCTTGGATATTTTTCGGTTTAAACTCAACTATGGCTATGCGCCACAATATGCTAAGAATGCTTTACAGATAAATAATGGAAATAATCGCTTCAGTAATATCGCCATGTATAGTGGTATTCATGCAACGGATTGGTCATGGTCTCCCCTACTCTTCGACATGGATTTGGATGGTCGTACTGATGTTTTTATCAGCAATGGGATTCCTAAAAGGATGAATGATATTGATTACATTGATTTTATGTCGGGCAATGATCTTCAGTACAAAATACAGTTCGACCAATTAGAAGCGGCAGACTTAAGGGCGATTGAAAATATTCCAGAGATCAAGTTGAAGAACAAGTTTTTCCTAGGAAATAAAAATCTAGTTTTTGAAGATATTGCCAATAATATTGATTCCGATAAAAGGTCTTACTCCAACAGCGCCATCTATGCTGATTTAGATAATGATGGCGATTTGGACATTGTTACCAATAACATTAATGACGCTGCTTTTATTTATGAGAATATACAATCAGGAGGAAAGTCTATAACGATAATTTTGAAAGGGGATAAAAAAAATACAGATGCTATTGGAGCAAAAATTATGGCTTATCATTCCGGCAAAATACAACTAAAAGAAAAATTCCAAGTGCGGGGTTTTCAATCTTCAATGAATACACCTGTTGTCCTTTCTGGCGCACCGGAGCAAATAGATTCCATTCTCGTTATTTGGCCAGATCATAAATACAGCATCATCAGACCACCATTTTCTAACAAGATAAATGTATCCAAAAAGGATTATACAGGTATTTATGATTATAAGAATTTAAAAACAAAACATGGCCTTGTTGTAACATCAAAAGAAAAAGAGTTTGATGTCAATTTTAAACACAAGGAAAATCCTTTTGTAGAATTTAATCGGGAAATCCTTATACCACACTCGACCTCTACAGATAGCCCCGCCTTGGCAATAGGAGATCTCAATGGTGATGGGTTGGAAGATATTTTTATAGGTTCTTCTAAGCGAAAAAAGTCGGCTATTTTTTATCAAAATGCAAAGGGAAAGTTTGAAAAAGCTTCAGCAGCAAATTTCAGTCGAGATAGCACGTTCGAGGAGGTCGATGCAATTATTTTCGACATCAACAAGGATGGCTACAATGACCTCATTATTGCCAATGGCGGCAATGAGTTTCGCCTCAACAATGTCTATAATAGTCCAAGTCTTTATTTGGGGTCAGCAACAGGAAAGCTCATAGAACAGGCTGACGCTTTTGATAATATAAAACTCACGGCTTCTACAATTTTGCCGATTGAATTTACGGGAGATGGTTTGCCGGATTTGTTCATCGGAGCAAGGGCCGTTCCTTGGGCATATGGAGAGATTCCAAAATCTTATTTTTTAAAAAATAATGGTAACGGTACTTTTTCGGATGTTAGTAAAAATATGAGCGCGCAACTTTCTAAAATTGGTTTTGTCAAATCAGCAGCGGTTGCCGACATGGATAGAGACGGCCATGAAGATATAGTTTTGGCATTGGAGTGGGATGCTATTACCATTTTATACCAAAACAACAATACTTTTAAACCCGTCAAAATAGGTGAAGAAAAAGGTTGGTGGAATGTTGTCCTTCCAATAGACATAGACCAAGATGGCGACTTGGATATCATTGCCGGAAATCAAGGTCTAAACAACCGATTCAAAGCCAATTTTCAACAAACCGTACGCATGTATTATGATGATTTTGATGAGAATGGTACCAAGGAGCAAATTCTGACGTATTACCAAAAAGGAAAAGAAATCCCTTTTGCCAACAAAAAAGAATTGCAAAAGCAGCTTCCGTTCGTCAAGAAAAAATTTATATTTGCTAAGGATTTCGCAAAGGCATCTTTGCAAGACATTTTCCCTCCTGAAAAATTGAAAAATTACTTCACTGCAAATCACTTTGAATCCACCATTTATCAAAATGATGGTAATGGAAATTTTACCCCAAAACCACTTCCTGACAAAGTGCAATGGTCTACTATACATGCTGGCATCCCAGTAGATTTGAATAAAGATGACTTACCCGACTTGTTACTTATGGGCAACTACCACGATGCCAATATACAGATGGGGCGCAATGATGCCAGTTATGGAACATGGTTAGAAAATCTAGGGAATGGTCATTTTAAAGTAATGGATGCCGGTGGAGAAAACATCAACGGACAGGTTCGGGAAGTCCAGAAAATAAAAATTGCAGGAGAAGAATACTTGGTGTTGGCCAGGAATAATGCAGCTCTAAAAATTATTACTTTATCACAATAATTTATAAAAAAATAATACCATAATTCCGTACTTAGATAAGCATCTATAGGTATAAAAGTATTATCTTGCGGCATACCACTAGATAAAAAGGTAAGGTATATAGTACCGATACCATTTGTAGTAGAAAGGTTGTCCATTATGATTTTGAGGTAGGTAGTACCGGCACCATTAATGATGGTCAGTTTTGATTACGCAATTCCCATTTCTATGAAAAACACCTTAATCAAAATATCCCTTTTCATCAATTATTTTGTATTTGCTATTTTGCTCAATAGTGTTGGGGCTGTCATTCTACAATTGCAAAGAAATCTAGGTATTTCAAAGGCTGAAGTTTCTATTTTAGAAGCATTCAAGGACATGCCTATTGCCATAGCGTCTTTTTTAGTAGCTTCTTTTTTAGCGAAGTTGGGCATCCGTCGGGGGATGATGCTGGGCATGCTTATTGTCGGCATCATGTGTTTTGCGATGCCTTTAATAGCTAGTGATTTCTGGCACTACAAACTCCTTTTTGCAACGGTGGGCGTTGCTTTTGCCATTATAAAAATCAGTGTTTTTTCAACCATCGGCCTAGTCAGTAAAGATGAAAGAGAACACCAAAGCTTGATGAGTTGGATTGAAGGCTTTTTCATGATTGGGGTATTGGCTGGCAATTTGATTATCAGTTGGTTTATTGACGACAATGATCCGAAGAGTACAGCATGGCTAAATGTGTATTATTTGTTAGGAATACTTTGCATTTTTGCCTTATTCTTTTTAGCCATTTCAAAGTTAGACGAAAGTCAATCTATCAAAAAGGAAAATCGGTTCAAAGATGATTTTGCAGACATGCTGAAGCTGATTTTTAAACCTCTCGTTTTTGTTTTTATCATCAGTGCTTTTCTCTTTGTTTTGATAGAACAAAGTTTCCAAACCTGGACACCTACTTTTTATAAGGATATGCTTAAGGTTCCGGCTTCAATGAGTATTCAGGCAGGTTCTATCCTTGCCGGAGCATTTGCACTGGGGAGAATTCTTTCTGGCTTCGTGCTTAGGAAGATGAACTGGCTGCCTTTTGTGTTAGGCTGTCTTGCTGTATTAGCAGTTTGTGTTTTGATTAATATTCCTTTGGCTAATTCGGCTATTATTGATGAAAATGTCAATTGGTTAAATGCGCCACTCATTGTATATATTTTCCCACTCATGGGGCTTTTTCTCTCTCCGATTTATCCAACGATTAATTCCGTTATTTTAAGCAGCACGCCTAAATATTTGCACAGTTCTATGTCGGGACTCATTGTCGTTTTCTCCGCTTTGGGTGGCACACTTGGCTCCATGATTACAGGACATATTTATGAAGCTTACGATGGATTTACAGCTTTCTATATGTCTTTGGCGCCAATGGCATTGCTTGCGGTGAGTTTGATTCTGTTTTATCGGTTTATAAAAAAAGGAAATGATGAAGAAAGATGACCTAGCCCCACCGGATATACTATACAAAACCCTCTTCGAAACCGTCCAACGCTCCGGCATCTTCCCCGATAGCAAAACCTTCGTTGACCTTATCCCTACAGAAGAACCGGCAACCATCTTAGCCTTATTCCGCCAGGAAAAAGACAAGCCAAATTTTGATCTTAAGCAATTTTTACAACAATATTTTTACAAACCAGAGGCGAAGTTAAAAACATACCATACCAACCTCAATCATACCATAAGGGAACACATCTCTGCACTCTGGTCTGTTCTGCGGCGATCAGAAGATATGCCCCAAGACGGAAGCAGTCTCCTTCCCCTACCCTATCCTTACATTGTACCGGGCGGCAGATTCCGAGAAGTTTATTATTGGGATAGTTACTTTACGATGTTGGGTCTGCAAGTTGACCAACAGTATGATCTCATCCGCTCTATGGTAGATAACTTTGCCTACTTGATCCAAACTTTCGGCTACATTCCAAATGCCAACCGGACTTATTACCTGAGCCGTTCGCAACCACCGTTTTTTTCTTTGATGGTAAAATTATTAGCGGAAATTGATGGCGAATCTTGTCTCGTAAAATACAAAGAAGCTTTGATTATCGAGCACCAATTTTGGACGAGTCCCGAACGCTCCGTGCAGGTTGGTAACTTTACGCTGCAGCGGTATTGGGATCAAAAAAATATACCGAGGCAAGAGGCTTTTGCAGAAGATATAGAACTCCCCAAACATCATCCAGAATTATATCGCGACATCAGGGCAGCGGCAGAATCCGGTTGGGACTTCAGCAGCAGGTGGCAAATTGATCCAAGTGATCTGGCCACTACCCGCACAACGGATATGATTCCCGTTGATTTGAATTGTTTGCTATACCATTTAGAAAAAGTCATCGGGGAAGCCGCATCTCTTGCCAGTGAAAAAGAGCAAGCCAATGTATATCAAAAACTGGCTGAGACAAGGGCAACAGCTATCCAACAAATTTTATTTGACCAAAAAAAAGGAGTTTACGTAGACTATATTATTTCAAACCAAACCACTTCCGACAGTTTGACCCTCGCCATGCTTTATCCTTTATTTTTTGGATTGACCACACCTGAAATCGCAGACAACATTGCCAAAATCATACAGGAAAAATTCTTGCACCCTGGAGGCTTGGTCGCGACATTAGAAAATTCAGGTCAACAATGGGATGCGCCAAATGGATGGCCACCTTTGCAATGGATTGCAGTGAAAGGATTATTGGATTATGGTTATAAAAGTTTATCTTTGGAGATAACTATCAGATATACCCAACTGATAGAGACTGTTTTTCGGAACACCGGAAAGTTAATGGAGAAATATAATGTGGAGGATCTCACCCTTATTGCAGGTGGTGGAGAATATCCTGTACAAGATGGGTTCGGCTGGACGAACGGGGTTTATTTGAAAATGAAAAACCTCTATGCTGGACTTTAGCATTTTGAAAAGTCCAGATAACTACAAATGGTCTTTTGGGTAGAAATATCTGAATTTAACCATCTATCCAAATGTTTCTATTCACACTAAGTAACATCGACCTTTTTATCATCATTTTCTACTTGCTTTTCGTAGTAGCCTTAGGGTTTTATTTCGGTAAAAAACACGAAGATGCCGAAGATTATTTTTTGGCTGGCAGAAATTTGACTTGGCCGCTGATTGGCTTTTCCTTATTCGCCAGTAATATGTCGAGTAATAGTCTTGTTGGGTTAGCTGGGGCTGGATACAATGATGGGTTTAATGTTTATAGTTATGAATGGATGGCCGTCATCATTCTTATCATTTTTGCCATATTTTTTCTGCCCTTTTACCTGAAAAATAAAATATTCACCATTCCGGAATATCTCGAAAAGCGGTATAGTTACCCCGTACGAGCATATGCTTCCGGGATTGCCGTTATCCTAAACATCCTAGTTGATATTGCGGCTACCTTATATGCTGGCGGTGTTGTTATTAACATGATATTCCCGTCATTATCCTTACCCGTGATTATTATCGGGCTGGCGATTATTGCCGGCATGTATACCATATCTGGCGGGTTAGCTGCTGTGGTTTATACTGATGCTGTCCAAGCCGTAATTTTAATACTGGGTTCCTCCATGATTACTTATTTCGCCTGGGATGCTGCCGGAGGTTGGGAGCAGGTTGTCGCGATAACCGATCCTTCGCATTTTCATATTATCAAGCCGATAGATGATCCGGTGATGCCCTACCCTTCCCTTTTCACGGGGGTTTTAATTATCGGTTTTTACTTCTGGGGAACGAATCAGTATATCACCCAACGGACACTTGCTTCCAAAAATATTAGGCAAGGACAATGGGGTGCCATGTTCGCCGGATTCCTAAAATTATCTATCCTTTTTATCATGATTTTTCCAGGTGCATTTGCCAGAGTCCTTTATCCTTCTGCGGGCGTAAATGCCGAGGGACAGGCATTGGCCACCGCCCTTAATGGAGAACTCATCAAGATGGATGCGATTTATCCATCGTTGTTATTTGACTTTTTGCCTGTTGGTATTATCGGTTTAGTCTTGGCCGGATTGATCGCCGCCATGATGTCGAGTTTAGATTCTGGATTAAACTCTGTTTCCACTTTGGTAACGATGGATTTTTATAAAAAAGCGAAACCACAAAGTAGTCCGCAGCACTTGATGAAGGTCGGAAGGATTATAACGGCTATCGTGATGATACTTGCTGTGCTATGGGCACCCCAAATTGGTACGTTTACTAAGTTATGGGATTATCTTCAGCAGACTTTGGCGTGGTTTTCTCCGCCCGTAGTTGCTTTGTTCGTGTTTGGTATTTTTTCGAAGCGGGTGAATAATCAAGGTGCGTTGGCCTGTATTGTTATCGGTTTATTGATAACCGTTTTTATTATAAGTAATCAAGTTTTCGGGTTTGGAATAAAGCTTCCAAATTTTCTTTATACTGCTGGTATTCACTTTGGCCTATCTGCTCTTGCATTGATTGTGGTGAGTTTGATAACAGCTCCTCCGCCACCGGAAAAGCTTGAGTCTAAAATATGGACGGTAGAGACCTTCCGAGCGGAGACGGAGTCTTTAAGGGATTTGGTTTGGTACAAAAATTATAGGTATCAGGGGGTTGGGCTGGTTTTGCTTGTGGGGGTAATTTTGTATTGGTTTTCGTGAGGGTGATTTTGCAGAAATGTGGCGTTTCTGAATCATAAACATACAAATAAATAGTATTAAATAAAATTTAATTCAAGTAGTGACCACCCTTATCAGGGTGGGAACCCACCCAGCAGCCACAAGACCAAATCCGATTTTATCGGAACTCATCGACAAGCATAAGCTTGTCCCTTCAGTTGTCAACATTTTGACAAAGAATTATGTAAAAAGAGAGCCTTCACTCCCCGAATGCATCAAACAACCGGACCGCATTGCCTTGCTGCAATTCCAAACAATATACCAATTAACGAACATACTCGTTTTCGCAATTTATATCAAACAAGAAAACAAATACACTCAAAAAGATGTTACAAACATAATCACAATAATTACAAAACGCAAGTAACTTACTCTATTTTTTTATTTCAAATAATTTATACTTATATCTATTTAAGAATTAAGATAACAATCAATTCACTATTTTCCACTGGCAACATGATAAAACAACAAGCCATAAAAACCATTACCGCAGCCATTACCCCAACCGGAATATGTGCAAGCAGCATTGACACAGAAAATTACAAACGAGTCTGGTCTCGTGATGCAGCTATGGCAGGGCTAGCTGGGTGCATGATTGGAAATGAAACCATTATTGCCGCACTCAAAAAATCGTTGGATACGCTGAAAAATCACCAACATCCAACAGGGTTTATCCCTTCCAATGTGGGAGAAAATGTCAGTTATGGATCATTAGTTGGCCGAGTCGATGCCACCCTCTGGTACATTATCGGAGCAGGCTTTTACTACCAATGCGAAAAGGATGAAAAATTTCTCGATGAACATCGATCAAACATTCAAAAAGCAATAGTACTAACCGAAGCATGGGAGTTCAACGGGCGACACCTTATCTACACGCCATTGAGTGGCAATTGGGCCGATGAATATCCTATACAAGGTTATACCCTTTATGACAATTGCCTCAGACTTTGGGGATATAGACTTTGGAAAATGTTGTTTCCTAAAATAATTACTGATGAAAAAATAACAAACATTACTAAAGCGATTCAAGAAAACTTTTGGATCATCAATACTGAAATCATAACGGAGAAATATCATCCCAATCTTTACCGGAGAACTTCCCACAACCACCACAGTGCATATTTTGAAGCGGGGTTCTCTCCTGCACGATATTACAGGATGTTTGATGCTGCTGGAAATGGTCTGGCCCTTATCTTGTCACTTGCAACTGAGGCACAAATAAATCAGATTGAACAATACCTTGCCTATGTTTTTTCAAAACTAAATCATAATTTAATGCCTGCATTTTGGCCACCTATTGAAAAAGGAGATGTACTTTGGGATGAGTTAGCGATGAACTATAGTTACACATTTAAAAATCATCCTCATCATTTTCACAATGGTGGAATCTGGCCGATTATGATGGGTTGGCTTTGTCTCGGGTTACGTATACAGGATAGACATGAATGGCCCGATAAAATGGCAGCAGCTTACCAGAAAATTGCTGCGGCTGAAGCATTCACCTTTTCAGAATATATTTCGAGTGATCATTTTATACCTTCCGGGAAAGGGCAAATGTGCTTCAGTGCGGCTGGGGCAATCTACATGCTTGAAGGTTCCGAAAATATGATTCAATTGGGATAATTGTTAACGTCGTAGCACATGGTGTAATAAATAATTCTATATTTTTTTAATAGAATTTCCATTTTAAAATTGCTTGTGTGTAGGCAACCCCATCGACGATTTTTCATAAATCTGTGTGGTAATCTGTGGCCATCTACGCAATCTGTGCTGAATCATTTTTTATGCGATTGCCTTAGTAGCTATTACAACGCTATCTTTTTTACATACTAAATTTCATTGTTATGATCGAGAAGATAAACCTCTCTGAAAAACACCTTGTCCTCGCCCGTCAGGTGTTTGCTAAAATTGAAGATCAACTAAAAGAGCGATTTGTAATCAGTATTGGGGGGGAATCCGGATGTGGGAAGTCTACCCTATCCCTTGCCTTGCAAACGATTTTATCCCAACAGCATTTTCAGGTAAATATCTTGCACATGGATGATTATTTTCACCTACCACCCAAAGAAACCCACCAAAAGCGACTCGATGACATTTCTGTTGTCGGGCTAAGAGAGGTCAATTTGCCCCTACTCCAAGAACACATTAATTTATATAAATCCGGTGCAAATAGTTTTTTGAAGCCACTCATCCACTTTAAGGAAAATACTACAGGTAAAGAAACATTACATTTTAATCAAAATTCTATACTTGTCGTTGAAGGAACATACACGACACAACTGAAAAATATTGATTGCAAAATTTTTATGACTAGAGATTTCAGAGATACTTATGCCGCGAGAATGGCCAGAGGCAGGGATCAAGGAACGGACTTCGTGGAATCAGTTTTGGCCATTGAACATGCCCTAATTGCTCCACATGTAGATTATGCCAATATCATTATCAATAAGGATTATAATCTTACAGATTGAAAATTGTTCATAAAAAACATCACCTCTATACCTTGAAGTATAAAGGTGATGTACATGCATAACCTTTGTTATGAGTATATGATTAAATGAGTCTTAATCAATCAAATATCCAGAGAAACTGGAGTCACCAGAACCATTACTATAGGCAATTTTAACATTCCCAGTCGGACTACCAGAAACGGCATTGACAGTCACCTTTACTTGATCCCCAGCTGCAAGTTCAATGTTTGTTCCATAAGACATATCCTGACCATAATTACTCCGCAAGGTAATCCGATCAACAAATTGTCCATGTGCCTTAATCACCGCACCATTTACCAATAACCGTAAAACCACCGGAATATTATCAAAGTCAAGATTATCTCTACTGAAGCTCATTTTCACATCAAAATGATAGAACCCATCCACAGGAGCCGTGAATGTTCCCGTTGTATTGTTGAAACTACCAGAAGGATCATAATCTTCGGCATAACTAGTAATCATCGTTTCTGTGAAATTAGGAAGTAAGTACTCCGTATTTACCCTTGCAGCAAATTCAATACCTGATCCACCTGAACCTCCCGAACCAGACCAGTTCGTACCATCATAACATTCTATGCTATTCGTATCGGTATTGTAAATACAGTGCCCCTGGACAGCATTTAAACCATCTCTAGTATTGGTATCCATCCGTGGGAAAATAATTCCATCAGGATTAACTTCAGACTCCAAAATCTGTGCAGATAGGAACATAGGGAAGAGCATCATGCTCAATAGAATTAAGTTTTTCATATATCAGGTCTTTTTAGTTTTAGATAATTTGAATAATAATATCGCTCATATCTGTTTTTGAATGAAAAGATAGCTGTTTCATGTGAAAGCATTACATTTTCTATCTTCTACTAAAATGAGCGGGTATTTTGAAGTTTAAGCTATTTATACAAAAATAACACATTATATGCTCATTAGGCCTACAAGAGTACAACAATATTTGATATGCAACCAATTTTTATCCGTACCAATTCATTCCATACTACCTTTCTAAAAGGTGAACATTTTATGGGTCTTTATTATTTGTGTTCTTTTTTTGAGCTTTTCGCTTTAATTATACTGAATTTGACTGAATTAAA
Organism: Saprospiraceae bacterium; assembly: GCA_020627865.1. Lineage (GTDB taxonomy): Bacteria > Bacteroidota > Bacteroidia > Chitinophagales > Saprospiraceae > JAHDGC01. The sequence goes on from JAHDGC010000004.1 coordinate 25,081, forward strand.
CACATTCACATTACTAAAGGTGAACGTTTCATGGGTCATTTGAGCTTATTTTTAATATAAAAGGGTGCAAATTCCCTAAGAAAGTTGATCAAAAATAGACGCTATTACCCCAAAGGTGAATACAAAAAGGGAGATTATATATAAATAAACACTCAAGGTGAACATTTCATGGGTTAAAGGTGAATGTTTTATGGGTTTGCTTTTTGAAATTTATAAAACTTTGACTTTTTTAAAAGAATTAAAGTTATTATATGAATAATGTCGATTTTCTGTCTTTACAGAAGTGAAATATTTGATTTAATCGGAAACAACAACAAAAGGTATCGTTAAGTCCCTTTGTTGTTTCTTTATTTAAATATGTTTATTGTTTAGACACCCTGCAAAAGCTTAACAATCAATAGGTTACGACCCTAAAGGTGAACGTTTCATGGGTCAAAGGTGAACGTTTCATGGGTCAAAGGTGAACGTTTCATGGGCTAAAGGTGAACGTTTCATGGGCTAAAGGTGAACGTTTCATGGGTTCGTGTGGACGTTTCATATTTTAGGTTAAAAAAAAACTTTTCAGTGTTCACCTTTTTGAGTATTTTTGTCATAAATTATTTTGAAATGACAGAAAGTAATCATAGCGAAGCCAATTATAAGAATAAGTTAATCGTCAAATCGAATAACCTTATCGAGAGTAAATATCATCTTTCGGTAAGGGAGCAAAAGTTTATCATATTTCTAGCATCACTGGTTGATCGGAATACGACTCACCTGAAGCAAACGAAGGTGAAGATTAAGGATATTGAGTTGGCGCTAAAGGGAGGAAACGATAAGAAATGGGGCAGCATCTATGAGGTAGTGAGAGAGGTTGTTCTGAGCATAAATGCAAAGCCTTTAAGTATTCGCAAGCCTGATGGCGGCTGGATCATCATCAACTGGTTCAGCATGGTGGACGCGGATGCCAAACAGGGAGTCATTACCTTCGAGCTATCCGATAGTATTAAAAAACAGCTGTTGCAACTTAATGAATACTTCACCCGTTATCGCTTCGGGAATATCCTTTCGCTGAAAAGTGGTTACTCTATCCGGATTTATGAGTTGTTAAAATTAAACCAATACAAGGGGAAGGCACGGTATGAATTGGGCCATTTTCGCGAACTTATCGGGGTTTCTTATCTGGATGAACATCGGAACTGGGTGCACAAGTATGGGGAGTACAAGATTTTTAAGAATCGGGTATTGAAGCATGCCCAAAGGGAGCTGAAACGGGAAACGGATATTTATTTTGAACTGAAGGAAGAAAGGGAGGGACGAAGCGTGAAATATTTAACTTTTTACATGTTTAAAAATAGTAAGGTTAAACCATCTCACCAGCAAGAATTGTTTGCCGAACCCGCATTGGGTTCTGAGATTAATGATGAAAACTATCCGTATAATGCTGCCGTTATCGATGCCTTTGTCAGAATCGGTTTATCGCAAGAGAAGGCAAAAAGTCTATATCAAGATGGATTTAATGTCATAGAAGATGACGAAATCCGGAAGAAGATTGTCTCCGACGGTCGTTCTCTCGATGAATATTTATTGGAGAAAATAGTGTATGCAGAATTTATGATTGCCAAAGGGGATGTGAGTAACCCTCCAGGATTGCTACTTAGTGCGATCAAAGAAAACTATACGAACCAAGAGGTTTTGAAGCAAAAAAAGCAACGAAAAAATAAAAAGAAGAGATTGATTATGGAGCAGACTAAGGCAAATAAGGCAGCCGATTTGCATAAAATGCGCTTGGCTTTACTGGAAAAAGAAATGAAAATTATCGGGCAATTAATGAATGGGAAGGAACATTTTCTCGAAGAATTACTGGTGGGAAAAGAAGCACAATACTGGATCGGATTCGATAAAGATAAGACTGCCCGCCAAAATTTTGATACGAGTCCATTGGTCAGGAGTCGGATTATCGGCATTGTAAAAAGGGAATATGCGGACTTATTTGCAGTTCTTGAGCCCGAGCAGAGAAAAATAGAGACGTTTGCCAAAAGTATTGCCGGACTTTAGCATTTTTAAGCCTGCTTATATCAATACCTCGTGCCTAATATACATGGCAGAGCACTTTTAAAACAGAGGTTTAGTAAACCTACATATTTTCTATTTGAATTCCAAAGTGAGAATTACTAGTATATTTGGGATTTCTGAGGCTTATTCTTCTTCCCTATCGTCTATGTCCATACTTTGCTGAAGTAGCTTCAATCGTCTTTAAATCACCTTATTTGACAAAAATCTGCTTGTTTTTCCATCAAATTTCCTCCGAAACACCGAAAATGTACATCATTTGATGCATTTTAATCATCCAAAGCAAAATTTTTGTACAAAAATACAAGTATTCAAAAACTTGAAACCTGAGTTTGGGGGACAGTTTTAAGCTGCCCCCTAGATTCTCTTCTTCGCATTTGCATTTACGAATAAACGTACAAAAATACAGATATTCAAGTTTATTTATGCGTCGAGTTGCCTTTTTGAATAAATGTACGGAAATACATTTTTGCTCGCCACCATGTTTGAATTTTTGTACAAAAATATTTTTATTCAAATAATATTTTTATTCAGTTGTTTTTTTATACAAAAGTATAAATATTTAAATGAATTTAATTTTTTTTATACAAAAGTGTAAATATTCAGTTGTTTTTTTATACTTTTGTATTAACATATAAATGTTTTAATGAATAAAAATTCAAATGTTTTTTTATACAAACGTATTTTTATGCATTTATTCTAAAATACAGAAGTATTTTTATTTTTTTGTATATTAATACATTTATGGATTTGTATATTTATAGAAATGCACATTTGTTCTTTTATTCGGTTATACAAAATTAGCAAACACTATGGCGTTTATCATCACAGTTGCAAATGCGAAAGGTGGGGTAGGGAAGTCTACCTTGTCTTATTGTTTATCGTGCTATTATTCCAAAAGAGGAGCAAAAGTGGCGATCCTCGACGAGGACATCCAGCAGACCATTTCGGATAATATAGATACTTGGACGGGGCAAGGTGTTGAGGTGCCAATTACTTTGATAGATAAATCAAACTTGGGTTCCTACGAAGAGTTGGCACAAAATGAAGACTTCGATATGATCTTCATAGATACACCGCCGGTGCTCACTACCCAATTGGGGAACATATATGACATTTCGGACATGATCCTCATTCCGATTAAGCCATCCACGAGCGACTTCAACTCCTTCATGCGATCTATAGATACCCTTAAGGAGGCTATTCAGCGGAATCCAGATTTGGTTGCGGCGATAGTCATCAATATGGCTGTTTCCGGAAGTACGGTTCAGGAGGCGTTCCGTAAACATCTGGATGGAGAAAAAGGAATCAAAATGCTGGACACGGTGTTGCACCAGAGGGTGATCCATACCAAATACCTTTTAGAGTCCTATAGCCTGTTCCAATCCAAAGACAAAGAAGCTAAACGGGAGATGGCGGCACTAGGTGATGAAATTTATTATTTGTTGACCTTATAATTTCAGCATGATTAAAAAATAAATTTTCTGCTGTGGGAGGAATTCCCCTTTGGGACTAGGGCCGGCGAGAGGAAAAAGAAAATTTATTTTGCTTTCAACAATTCCAATTAAAATAAAATGGCAGACGAGAAAAAACTAGACTTCGGGAAACTGAATGTTAGAAAAAAAAATAAAACAACAGCGCCTAAACCTCAGAAAATTTATAAGGAGGTAGAGCAATTGCCCAAGGAACAACCTCGCGTAGAAAAGCAGGAGGTAAAACCTGAAGAACAACAGGAACATGTAGAACGCCTAGAATTGGCTTCAGAACCAACACCGGTCACGCCGGTTACACCGGTAATACCGAAGAAGAAATCTGCTCCAAAAAAGAAGGCAACCAAAGTGGGCCGCAAAAGTTGGAAAAAAGAAGGCGTAACCTATACCCGCTTGGCTTTCGATACCCCGATAGAAACCAAGCAAAAGATAAAGCAACTATTGGCGACCAAATTCTTCGGCAAATTTATCTCCCAAGATGAAATGATAAACCATGCCATGGATGAATTTATAAAAAAACACGGGCTGAAGTAAAAAAGGTTGCCTGCTCTGCACAGACAACCTTTACCAAATTTTAATACGCCTGAATCAGGTCGTCAAATCCTTAACTTTTTCGTCCTTTGCGTTTTCCTGAACAGACTTAATGCCATTCTGCATGCCTGATTTGGATTTGTACAGTTCACTTTTTCCGATAATACTCCCGTTGGCAGCCTTCAGCACAAAATAACACTGCCCGTCTTTAGAAGATCTTTCCTCGAAGTTTTTCTCATCTCTGGCATTTGTCATAACAGACTGCACCCCGTTCTCGGCAGATTGCATAGACTCGTAGGCTTCACTCTGGAGGATAATCTCCCCGTTCTTTGCTTTTAGTCTGAAATAATATTTATTGGTTTTTTCAGACTGAAAAATTTCAAATGGCATAGTGTAAAAATTTATTATTAATCAAATCACTTTTAATATATTTATAAATTTAATATATTTTGAACAATATTAAAAGTCTGCCCCAGCGTGAAATATACAGATGGCCAACAGGTCATTATATCGGTAGCAAAGAAGTAGGTAACTTTTTTTGTTTTTTTTGAAAATTATTTTGTAATGACAACTTTGGTAGTCATTTTTTCTCCTGAAACCATATCCATAATAAGATGAGCATAAATACCCGCAGGAGTTTTGGAAACAAGTAAGGAATGGCACATTTATTAATGTGCCAATTTTGAGTTAGAGGTTTTTGTTCCTAACTAGGCAAAAACCGCAGGCGATGCGGGGCATCGGCGAGGCTTTTTAACGACGTTAGGGGCAAAAAGATCAAGTCAAAAAGGTAGATATTTTGTTACCATTCCTAAGGCAAACTTACCTTCTAAAATAGCATAATCAAGCCTATGTGATAAATGTTACGGAATGTTTACTCGATATATCTTTTCTTTGCAACAAAAGAGTAGATGAACATGAAGCAACATATTCCAATCCTTGGCTGGATCAGCCACTACGATAAAAAAGCATTCAAAAATGATCTCTTCGCGGGATTAACCGTCGGGGTTATGCTCATCCCACAAGGTATGGCCTATGCCATGTTGGCGGGCTTACCTCCGATTTATGGTTTATATGCTTCGATTATCCCACTGATTATATACGCCATATTCGGAACATCTCGACAACTGGCTGTTGGCCCCGTAGCGATGATTTCCCTTTTGGTTGCCACTGGGGTAGGGGCCGTAGCGACACCCGGCAGTGCAGATTTCATTACCCTTGCCATTATGTTGGCTTTCATGGTTGGGTCGATCCAGTTGACGATGGGCATCTTTCGATTAGGCTTTTTGGTTAACTTCCTTTCCCATCCTGTCATTGCAGGTTTTACCTCCGCTGCTGCCTTGATAATAGGCTTCAGCCAATTGAAACACTTATTAGGAATTGACATTACTCGGAGCAACCATGTACATGAAATTCTTCTGCAAGCATTCGAACAAATTGGGGATACGAATTTGCCCACTTTAGCCATTGGATTAACCGCTATCGGATTGATCCTTTTGGTCAAAAAAATAAAACTACCGATACCTGGCCCCTTGTTGGCAGTTGTATTTGGAATCATGACCGTATGGGGATTGGACTTGCACAATCTAGGGGTAAATATTGTTGGAGCAGTGCCCGAAGGATTGCCTGTACTATCTTTTGTGGGGATTGATTTTGATAATGTAAAAGCATTATTGCCCATTGCAGTAACCATCTCCTTTATCGGATTCATGGAAAGCATTGCGGTGGCGAAGGCCATACAGGCAAAGCATAAAAACTATGAAGTGGTGCCCAATCAGGAACTCCTCGGCTTGGGGTTGGCGAATATTGCCGGATCATTGTTTCAGGGATTCCCCGTTGCTGGAGGCTTTTCGAGAACGGCCGTCAACGATCAGGCTGGTGCCCAAACCGGTATGGCTGGAATTTTCAGCGCCCTGTTCATCGTGCTGACCTTGTTATTTTTGACGCCACTATTTTTCTATTTACCCAAGGCCATTTTAGCATCTGTAATTATGGTGGCGGTTTTTGGATTGATAGATTTTAAGGAAGCAAAATATCTTTGGCATACCGATAGGGGAGATTTTTGGATGATGCTGGCAACTTTTGTCGGAACCCTTGTGCTAGGTATTGAAGAAGGTATCCTTGTAGGTGTAGTGTTATCCCTAGCGTTGATGATCTACAGGACGACACAGCCTCATGTTGCTATTCTTGGTAAAATTCCGGATAAACCACATTATAGAAATATAGAACGATTCAAGC